>JAIBBD010000105.1 GCA_019694855.1 Dehalococcoidia bacterium | reverse complement strand
AGCGCGCCCGGCGAGATCGTCTCCGCCAGCGCGTTCCACAGCCCGAGGTCGTGCAGCAGCGGCCCCGCCGGGTCGGCGCCGAGCCGCCCCTCCCGCCGCAGCGTGTCGAGGTACGCCTGCACCGCCTCGTAGTCCGGGTCCGCGAACGCCGCGTCGATGCGCGCTCGCAGCACCGTCAACTCCGCCGGCCCTCGGCGTCCCGCATCCTCGCCGCTCTGCGCGGCGAGCGCCGCGGCCACCGCCGTCTCGTCAGGCGCGCCGAAGAACATCCGCAGCACGGCCCACATCAGGAGCTCCGAGGAGCGTTCGAAGCTCGCCTCTACGTCCGACTGGTCGTACTGCGTGGGCGACACCGGCGCAGTCGTCGGCGAGAACGGCACGAACTCGATCTCGAGGTGCTCCGCCAGCCGCAGCAGCTCCTGCTGCAGCTCCGGCTCGAAGCGCATCGGCCCGAACTCCGCGACGAAGGCGTGCCCGTCTCGCGAGGGCAGATGCACAGACTCGATCCGGCCGCCCCAGCGGTCCCCCTGCTCGAGCACCGTCACGAGGCACCCCGTCAGGCCGAGCCGGTACGCGGCGTACAGCCCTGCGATCCCGCCCCCGACCACCGCAACCCGCGTCCCGTTCGCCACGTTCATCCAGCCCTCCAGTACACGAGGCGTGTATAGCCGCGCCCCCGATCGCCGGTCAACGTTCGCGGAGAAACGTGCATATGTCTGAAGATGCACGTGTCGCCGCGCTGGCCTCACGGCAACGAGGGGAGCAGAATCACCAGCGCGCCTCCCACCGACCGTCCTGATGCGAGCTGCCGATGCAAGAAGTGCTCTGGCTGGGCGACGAGGCGTGCGCGCGTACCGACCAGGTCGGCGCCAAGGCGGCGCACCTCAGCCGCCTCGCGAACATCCACCTCGTGCCCCCGGGCTTCGCTGTTACCGCCATGGAGAGCGGCTCCGTGCTCGACGCCGCCCTCGAGGGCGCTATCCGCACCGCGTATCGGGACCTCGTCCTGCGCACCCGGAATCCACTCGTCCCCGTCGCCGTGCGCTCGTCGGCCATTGACGAGGACGGCGCCGGCGCGTCGTTCGCCGGTCAACACGACACCTTCCTCAACGTCCGTGGCGAGGATGCCGTCATCGACGCGATCGAGCGCTGCAGTCGCTCCGCCAGCGCGGACGTGGCCCTCGAGTACCGCCGCCAGCATGGCCTCTCCAGCGAGCGGCCCCTCATCGCCGTCCTCGTGCAGCTCCTCATTGACCCCGTTGCCTCCGCGGTTGTCTTCAGCGCGAACCCGATCACCGGACAGCGCGACGAGATTCTGATCACCTCGGCCTGGGGTCTTGGCGAGAGCGTGGTCGGCGGCACCGTCACCCCCGACCTGTTCGTGCTGAAACGCCCGGGTCTCGGCGTCGTCGACCGCCAGATCTACGCCAAGGACGTCATGACGGTCATGGCCGAGGGCGGCACGACCGAGGTGGAGGTGCCGCCGCACCTCCGCTCCGCGCCGTCTCTGATCGGTTCGCAGGTCGACGCCATGGGGCGGCTCGCCGTCAAGCTCGAAGACGCGATGGGCTGGCCCGTCGACATCGAGTGTGCGTTCGCCTACGACGAGCTCTACCTGCTGCAGTGCCGGCCCATCACCACGCTGTCTTGAGCCGGCCTCGCCCCGGCACCTAGTCGTCCCCGGCGGCCGTCGCCGCCAGGACGATGCCCTCCAGTTCCTCCTCGGGCATCCGATGAAGGAACGAGGCCGCGAGCAGCGCTCCCGCCGCCATCGTCGCGACCACGATCTGCAACGAGACGAACGTCGAGGCGTTCGGGTGCGCGCCGGAGCGCGTGTTGAGCGTCGCGGCGAGCACGCCCGCCCCGACGATGCTGCCCACGTAGCGCATCATCGAGCTCGTCCCGGCTGCTTCGCCCGCCATCGCGCGAGGTGCGGACTCGACCGCTGCCGTCGTCGCCGCCCCGGTCCCGATGCCCACCCCGGCCCCGAGCACCATGAGTAGCCCCGCCAGCTGCGGCGTCGTCACCCCGAGGTGGAGGACTGCCACCAGTAGCGTCGACGCCGCGACGACGATCGCGCCGCCCAGCTGCGCCGCCGGCCGCCGTCCGTGGCGGTCGGACACGCGGCCGCCTACGGGGGCCGCCAGTCCCATGAACAACGCCATGAGTCCAAGCAGGAGCCCGCTCACGCCTGCGGGCTCATCGAGGACGTCCGACACGAGGAACGGCACCATCAGCAGCGTCGTATACATCGCCAGGTTCGTGAGCAGGATCTGAATGCTTGCGGCCGCGAACGACGCGTGCCTGAACAATCGCCAGGCCGCGACCGGCGTCCGCGCGCGGCGCTGACGCCATACGAACGCCCCGAGCAGCACCGCGAACACGATCCAGCCGGCCAGGTGGGCAAGTGATCCGGTGACGGACCGCAACTGCGCGAGCAACGCGGTGAGGACGGTCAGCAGCACGGCATAGTGCAGCGTCCCGTACCAGTCTGGCCGCGCGTTTCCGGACGAGCCGCTCGAGGACAGGCGCAGCCCGGGCATGAGTGCCAGCGCCCCGAGAGCGACGGGCACGGTAGCGAGGAAGATGATTCGCCAGGAGGCGAGCCCCAGCGCGGCCGCCCCGAGCAACGGCCCAAGGCCGGCCGCAGCCGCGATCGCCGCGCCGTTGTACCCGTTCAGCCGGCCGAGCTCACCCGCTCCCGCGCGCTCGCGGAGCAGCGCCATCGCGTTGGGGATCAACCCTGCCCCGAACGTCGCCTGTGCCACCCGGAGCACGATCAACACCTCGAAGTTCGGCGCCGCGACCGCCGCCACCGACGTGACCGTGAACGCGAGGAGCCCCGCGCGCACGACTCGCCCCCGCCCGAGCTGATCGCCGAGGCGTCCCGCGACCGGCTGGGCGACTGCCATCGCGATCAGGTACGCCGACACGAGCCAGCTCACGGTGCCCCGCCCGAGCGCGAAGTCGTCGCGGATGCTCGGCAGGGCCACGGCAATCATCGTGGAGTTCAGCGGCGCGAGGACGCTGCACAGCGAGGAGAACAGGACGAGCTGCAGCGTGCTCGGCGCGCGTGGCGAAGCAGTCGAGGTCAAGCGCACGCTGCAGTGCCGGCCGCCTCGAAGACGGCCGGCACCACCGAACACCGCGCGGCGGATGCCGCCGGCAGCCTACGAAGTCGCACTGGCCGTGCTGACGCCGAAGCGGACGACGCCCGCCGAACCGTCGACCTCGATCAGATCGCCGTCGCGGATCATCTGCGTCGCCACCTGCGTCGCGACGACGCACGGGATGCCGTACTCGCGTGCGCAGATCGCCGAGTGCGACAGCACACCGCCAGAGTCGGTGACGACAGCCCCCGCGATCGCGAACAGCGGCGTCCAGGGGGGCGAGGTGGTCTGGCACACGAGGATCTCGCCCGCTTCGAGCCGGTTGCCGTCAGCGAGCTCTCGGATCACCCGTGCGCGGCCGGACACCACGCCGCGGCTCGCGCCCTGCCCTCGGATCTCCCGCTCCTCGACCACCGGCGGCGCCGCGCCGAAGAACAGGGTCAAAAGCGGCGCCATCTCCGGCGGCAGCGCTTCGAGGTCGAGCGGCGCCCCGATGAACGGCGGCGGCGTCAGGTCCTGCCACCGCGCGAGGTTCGCCCGTCGCTCCGCCGCGCGCTCTCGCGCCAAGGCGTCGGGCGCGAGTGCGAGCGACCGCAATTCACCGCTGTCGAAGTAGAAGGCATCCGAGGCGTCCGCCAGCGCCCCCGCCGCGACCAGCTTCTTGCCGAGCGCGAGCACCGGCACCCGCAGTGAGCCGATCACGATCAGCTGCCACAGGGCGCGGCCCTCGCTGACCGGGACGTGGGCGCGGGTCACCTCCAGCATCTGCTCGAACTGCGTGAACTGCTCCGGCGTCAGCCGCCGCCGCAGTTCGGCGATGGCGTCGTCGCGCTGCGCCCCCGCCCGCGCGATCGCGCCCCCGGGCCCGCCGGCCGTGTCATCGAGGTAGCGCGCGAGCAGGGCGAGCGCCGCCTCGGGTTCCTCCGCCCAGGTCGGGCGCTCCATGTTGCACCACGTCTCGGCGCGCCACCCGAACTCGTCGAGGTACGCATCCAGCTGCGCGCCGAACTCCGGCCCGCCCTCGACGCTCCGGATGTCCCCGAATCGCCCGCTCCGCAGCGCCTCCGCGACCGCCGGCCGCGCAGCGGCCGCCTCCACGAGCGCGCTCAACCCCGTGCCCGCGGCAGCCGTGCCGTTCTCCTGCCCCTGCAGGACGGCAGCTGCCAGCATCGGCCCGTCCGCGCCCAGCGCCTCCTGCAGGAAGCCCACCATCGCGAACGTCGGTCCCATGAACCCGGTGATCGCGAGCATCGTGTTGCCGAACGCCCGTACGGCGCTCTCCATCACCGGCTCGATGCGGTCCGCAAACTGCGCGAGGCCCAGCGGCTCATAGTCCACGCCGCGCACTTCGCGCGCCCATGCCGCGATCGGCGGCTGCAGGTCCTTGGCCCACACGTCCGCGACGCCACGCTCGAGGATCGCCTGCGAGGGAGGCGGCGGCGTCGG
>JAIBBD010000032.1 GCA_019694855.1 Dehalococcoidia bacterium | reverse complement strand
TGCGTCGTCGAACTCGTCCCCGGCGCGACGCACGGACTCATCTGGCAGGCCACCGGCCTGCTACGCGAGCGCCTGGGCGCCTGGGTCGACGAGCGCAGGGCTACGAAATCGTGAAGCTCGTGCTCGCCAAGTGGCCGTCCGCGTCCTGCGCGCGAATGAGGTAATCCCCAAGGTACGCGTTCGCCGGCAGGATTCCTGTACCGGAGAAACTGCCGGCCGAGTTCGCGGTCACGTTGTACGCCGGCTGTGGGTATTGCGTTCCGTCAGGCGCGATGTAGGTGACCGTCAGGCTCACCGTCGAATTCGGCGAGAATCCTGACCCCGAAACAGTCAGCGGCCCGCCTGGGTGTGCATTCGCCGGCGATGCGCTCACCGTTGCCGGCTTCGGAGCCTGCGTCGGTGTCGGCGTAGCCGGCGGTGGAGTGTTCGTCGGCGACGGCGCCGAGGTGGCCGTCGGGGTCGCCACACTGGTCGGCGACGGCGTCGCCCCGCTCGTGGGGGACGGCGCCGCCTGCGTGCTCGTGGGTTGCGCCGCTGCCGTCCCCGTCGTCGACGGTGTGGCCGTCGAGCTGCCCCCGGGGCTCCCTGCGCCGCCCGAGGTGTTCCCCGTGCTTCCGCTCGGCCCGGCGGGGGCAGAACCTCCGGTCGTCCCGCTCGGGACGGACGAGCTCACAGACCCGCCAGCCGCCGGTCCGGATGCACCGCTGGGACCGCCGCTCGTGGTGCCGCCCGCGGGGGCCTGCGGCCCACCGGCCCCCGATCCTCCCGAAGCGCCTGGAGTCCCCGAGGCGCCGGAAGGCCCGTTCGCGTTGGACGCCCCGGACGGCCCCGTGCCCCCCGAGGATGACTGCCGGTTGCTGCTGTTCGACTGACCGTTCGGGGTCGAATTGGTTCCTTGCGTCGCCGTGCCCGTGGCGCCACCGTTACGTGTCGCCGCCCCCGTGCTCTTTGCCCCGCTCGAGATGCTGGCCGCAGACGCCCCGTCGCCTCCCGTCTCGACTGAGGCTGCCGATGCCCCCGAGTCCCCGCCGCCTCCACGCGACGCCAGCACCAGCCCGACGAGCAGCAGCGCCACGATGCCCCCGGCGGCTCCACCGAGAATCAGGCGTTGCTTCCGCGGAAGCTCCCTGAACTCGGAGAGCCGCGGCAGTTGTGGCAGCGGTGGCATCTTCATGGTCTGTCTCCTCGCCCGAGAAACGTAGACTCCAGCGCATCGGCCGCGGCCACCGCTCCGCCGGCCCGCGCATTCGCGTCAGCAAGCGCCCTCGCCGCCCCCTGATACGAGGGCTCATCGAGCACCTGCCGGACGGCCTCACCGATTTCTTCCGGCGTGCACCGATAGAATCGCACGCGTATCCCCGCTCCCGCCGCAACGACACGTTCCGCGACGATCGAGCTGTCATAGGCGATCGGCGCGGCGACGACCGGCACCCCCAGCGCCAGCGCTTCGCCCGTGGTGCTGAACCCGGCATTGCAGACGATGGCGTCCACACGCCGAAGCAGCTCGAGTTGCGGCACCCAGGGTCGCACGATGAAGTGCGCGGGCGCATCCGGCAGCAGCCCGTCCGGGGCCGCCACGATCACCTGCATCGAGGCGTCGAGCGTCGCCGCGACCTTCCGCAGGAACTCGGCGCCGCGATAGTGGCTCACCGTGCCCAGCGACACGAAGACCTTCTTGCGGGAGTCCAGGAGGTGCCACGGGAAGTCCCCTCGCTCCTCGCGGCCGTCCAGCGGCGCACCCACGTACCGGAACGCGCCGCCGTCGTGCTGGCAGCCGGCGAACTCTCGGGTGGTATAGGCCAGCACGAGGTTTCGTGAGAGGTCGGGCCCGGCAATCGGGTCGAGCCCTGCCTCTCGCTGCAGCGCCGCGAGTTGCTCATCAATCCACCCCTGCACTGCGGGAAACGCCCCCACCCCGCTCGCCCACGCGAATGTCGCCGCCGAGGTCGCCCAGGGCACCCCCGCCCGCCGCGCGGCCAGGGCGCCCGCGATCGCCTGCTGGTCGGCAACCACCACATCCGGCCGCAGGTCCGCAATGGCGTCTGTCGCTTGTGGGCGCATCTCACGCGTCAGCGGGATCATCACGTCCGTCCAAAAGGCCTTCAGCCCGGCCATCCACCGCCCACCGGACGCTTCTCGAGCCTGCAGAAAGTCCTCGATATCGAACGCGCTGTGGAAGAACCGTCGTCCGCCGGCCTCAGGCAGCAGCTCCTCGACCAGCGGGTATGTCGCCCAGGTCACGTCGTGCCCGCGACGGATCAACTCCTTTCCGACGGTCACCGCGGGCATCAGGTGCCCGGCAAATGGCGGCAGCACGAACAGGAACCGGCCCTGCCGCTGCACGTCAGGCACGATTCGTCGCACGCGCGGTCAACCCGCCGTCTACCGGCACGTTCACGCCGACGAGGAACGCCGAACGGCCGCTGCAGAGGAAGTGGATCACCTCCGCGACCTCCTCCGCCGTTGCCAGCCTGCCGATCGGCTGCAGCGATTTCAGGAACCCCTCGCGGACCGCGCTCGCCTGCGTGAACACCTCCTTCATGGGCGTGTCCACGTACCCGGGCGAGACCGCGTTGATCCTGACACCCTGCTTGATGGATTCCAGTGCGGCCGTCCGCATGAGACTCGTCGCCGCCGCCTTGGACGCCGCATACGGCGACCACCCGGCCTCGCCCCCCTGGGCGGCGATCGACGACACCACAACGACGGCGCCGCCCCCGGATTCGACCAGGGCGGCCACGCCGTGCTTCAGCGTCAGGAACAGCCCGTCGAGGTTGATCGATAGCACCCGTCGCCAGTCTTCAATGCTCGTCTGGGTCATCGGGTGCTCCGCGCCACGCACGCCGGCGCTCGCGACGACGAGGTGGACGCCGCCGAACTCTGCGGTGGCCTGCGCAAAGGCTGCTCGCACTTCGTCCTCGTTTGTCACGTCGACGGGGATGAACGAGGCGCGCAACCCGCGACCTCGCAGCTCGGCCGCGCGCGCCTCACCCGGTGAAGATGCCAGGTCGGCGATCACCACGGCTGCACCGTGCGTCGCGAACCGTTCGGCCGTCGCAAGGCCGATTCCGGACGCGCCGCCGGTGATCAACGCGACACGGTCCTCGAGTTCGCTCACGCCACCCCGGTCGCCGAGGTGCGTTCCGCGATTCGGTCCACCAGTTGGCCGACGGTGAGACCGATGATCGCGTCCACGTCGAGCGTCCCAAACCACCCCGGAAAATCGACCTCGTCGCCGAATCGCGTTTGGACCTGCTCGGCAAGTGCCACGATTTCAATGCTTTCGAGCTCGAGATCTTCCGAGAACGTCGTGTCCATCGTGATCGGAGTGTTCTGGATCCACTCCTCGCCGATCACCTGCCGGATCATCGAGCCAACGTCCTCGAGGATCGCCTGCTTGTTGTTGCTGGGTTCCATTATGCGTCCGTCCAACCGATCACATATTGTCCGATGCGGCGCGTTCGCACCCACGTGCCATCGATGAGAAACCGTGTGCCCTCAACCGCGCGCAGCGGCAACGTTCGAGGCGATCCTTCGAGGCCAGAGCCTCGCGCCTTTCCAGCCGCTTCCTTTGCGCACCACAGCCGTGTCAGCCATTCGTCGCTGGTCGGGTCCGGCAGTTGCTCCAGCTCCGCGGCGCCGAAGGCGATCGATGCAAATCGCTCCCCTCGAGGCGCGATCAGCTCGACGTCGATCCCCGGGTCGACTCCCTCGGCCGCGATGGCCGCGGCCATCCCATCGGTATGCGAAATGGACACGCGCATGTCGCGGCCTGTCCTGCTTCGCACGGTCGGCTTTCCCTGCGGATCGTGCTCGATCACGATCTCGATCGGGTAGATGGGACCCGCGCCGCGCTCGAATAGATATGAGCGCACCGCGTCCTTTGCCGCGATACGGCTATACAACCATTCCGCCTGGTGCCGCGGGCTTCGCAGGGACTTCATCTCCTCCACGGCGGCTGCTGGCAGGAATCGACGCGCCAGGGACGTCAGCGCACTGATGGTCTGTTGCTCCACCGGGATGGTGACAAACCCCTCTGGCTGAACCTCGGCGAGGATGTTCCGCTCTGGGAACAGCATCAGGTCGTAGAGCCCGCGGCCCGTGTCAAAGCGCCAGTCCTCCCAGCCCGTGATCGAGCAGTACGGAGCACCCTCGTACCAGCACGTGATGTCCGACACCACCTCGCGCTGACCGAACCGGCGCACGAGGACTTCGCACTCCACGCGGGCGTCGGCCGGAGGCTCGGGGCCAAAGAACTGGATGCCACCGACTTTGACGGGCAATGACACGCGGTCCGTCTCCGCCTTCTGCATGATCCAAAGGCTCGCAAGCTGGCCGGTCGCATCGAGGAGCGCTCCGCGCGCCGGCAGGTTGATCAATGTCCCCCTGATCCCGCTCGCGTCCGAGGCTTCGACCGATGCCAGTCCCTGGTACGCGGGCCCATGGAACATCCACCGCTTGCGATAGATGGTCTCTGCGGTGAACAGCACCGGGTCGGCGTTCTTCACCGCGCGCCGTGTGGCTGGTGCGGGCGGGAACCGGTCGCCCATCACGACAGTCCCGCTGACGTACTCTCCGATGCTCACGCGCACCCGGTCGGGCGCTACGACAGTCGCCGTGATCGTCACCTCGACCGGCGGCGCCACGTGCAGCCACGAGCTCGCAACGACCTGCTCGAGGCCCACCGCCAGCTTCCCCGGCGCCAGCTTGCTCGCGGCCTCACGCATGAGGTCGATGGACAGTGTCATCGGCACCGTGGGGGCTCGATCGGCAAGCTCAGGCCAATCAGGCGGCTGGCGGAAAAGGCAGTGGTCGCGCAGCTCCGGGTAGGTATCGACCGACAGCACGACCGTCTCGGTGCGCTGCGCCGGTGCCTCGGGCGCCCGCGCAGCCAGCGGCGCAGGCGTCACGTTCGAAGCGCCATCGATCCGGATCAGGGGTGCTCCAAGCGCGACCTTCATCGGCGCCGCTCGCACAGGCGTCCGAGCCGCGAGCCCGAGCCGCTGCAGTTCGAGATTGGCCCCCTCGACAAACAACGCGGCCGCCACCCGCCGCAACTGGTCGAGGCCGCTCCGTTGCGCCGCCAGGCCGGTCAACGAGTTGTGCGGCAGCGCCCCGAGCGTGTCGTCGACGAAGCTGTGCAGGCTTCCCGCGCCGACCTGCACAAAGACTCGGACGCCGGACTCCCAGAGCCGCGTCACGAGCTCACGAAAGCGCACCGGTTCCGTGAGGTGCCGTGCGAACAGGTGTTGGATGTCCGCCGGAGCTTCTGGGTATGGAGCGCAGTCCGTTGCCGACCACAGCGTAACGTCAGGGCGTTGCAGGTGCAGGGTCCGCAGGTGCTCGACATGCTCGCTCACGAAGGGAGCGAACGCGGGCGTGTGAAACCCCGATCGGAACGGCAGCTCTTCGAACAGGACGCGCTGCTCGCGTAATCGATCCTTCACGACCTCGATCTGCTCGGCGGGGCCGCAGACGATCGATTGGTGCGCGCAGTTGTCGTGTGAGATGTGGCACGCATCGAGCTCTGCAATGATCCTCGAGGCCACCTCGACGCCGGCGCCGATCGCGAGGAACACGACGTCCGGCACCTCGAGTCCGCCCGGTTCCAGTTTGGCGAGGAGCGCCGCGACCTCGTCCTTCGCGACCATCCCGGAGGACAGCATCCCGGCCCACTCGCCGATGCTGTGCCCGGCGATCGCGTCCGGGCGAGCCCCGATGCCCCGCAATGCCCGGTCGACCAGCGCGCTTACCTCAAACGACGACAGCCCCAGGCCCTCGGCGTCAGTTTCGTGCGACGCGGGCGTCTCCAGTCCCAGGTACTCCGCCACGTCGGCGACGTCCACGTCGGCCGCTGCCTCGACGCCCGGGAAGAGGAACGCCAGTTTCCCGCCCTCGGTCAGATACCCGCCGGGCGCGAAGAAGATCCCATCGCGGCCGAACCGCCGCGCGCCGCGTTCAACCGCGGCTCGCGCGGCGGCGATCCGGTCGGGCGTCGGGTCGAACACCGCGAGGCGCCACGCGCCGCCGCTTGTGCGCCGTTCTCCCCGGTCGATGAGCGCGAGCAGTTCCTCCTGGTTCGCGGCCGCGAGGAAGAGGACGTCCGGCGCTGGTTCGCTCGCCCCTACACGTGCGGGCATCGGCCGCGAGGTCGCCGCCTCGAGGATCACGTGGCTGTTGACCCCTCCGAACCCGAACGCATTCACGCCCGCGCGACGGACCGGGGTCTCCCAGGTCCGTGCCTGCGACAGCACCTCGAAGTGCCCGGCCGCGAGTTCGTCCCGTGGCTCCTCGCAGTGAATGCTCGGCGGCAGCACGCCGTGGTACACCGCCAGCGCCGCCTTGATCAGACCGGCCGCACCGGCCGCCGGCATCGCATGGCCGATCATCGACTTCACTGATCCGAGGACGATACGCTCGCCCGTCGGCGCCTGACTCCCAAAGAAACGCTCGAGCGTCTCGAGTTCGGCCGCATCGCCGGCCATCGTGGCCGTTCCATGCGCCTCGATCAGCCCGATGCTGGCCGGATCGAGGCCGCTCGCTCCCCATGCCCTCGAGATCGCGAGCAGCTGACCCTCGACCGCTGGAGCCATGATGCTCGCGCTGCGACCGTCGCTCGAAACGCCGCTGCCTCGGATGACCGCGTAAATCCGGTCCCCGTCCCGCTCCGCCCGACGGCGCTCCTTGAGCACCAGCAGCCCGATTCCCTCGCTCACGAGGAGACCGTCCGCCCGGCGGTCGAACGGCCGGATCTGCTGACTGCGCGAAACGGCGCCCAGCTGGCAGAGCACGCTCCAGAAGTTTGGGTCCTGGCACAGATGCACCCCGCCGGCGATCGCCATCTCCGATCGCCCCGAGGTCAGCTCGTGACAGGCCTGGTCCACCGCCACGAGCGAACTCGCGCACGCGGCGTCGATCGTGTAGGCGCCCCCCCGCAGGTTGAGCCGGTTGGCCACCCGCGACGCCACGAGGTTCGGCACGAGGCCGATCGCCGTGTCCGGCGCGAATGCCCCGGCGCGCGACTGAAAGTCCGCCTTGATCTCGGCCAGCCGCTGCTCATCGAGTTCAGGAGCCACCGTGCGCAGGCTCAGCACCAGCTGCTCTGCCACGCGCACGTGGTCGTTCAGCCGCAGCATCCCCGCACCGAAGTAGTTCCCGCGGCCGAGGATGATGCTCGTCCGTTCGCGCGGGAAGTCGCGGGAGCTGTATCCCGCGTCCTCGAGCGCGCGCTGTGCCACCTGCAGCGTGAGCAGCTGGTCCGGTTCTGCCCCCATCGCGGCGACTGGCATCACACCGAACGTCGTCGCGTCGAACGTCGCGTACTGGTCGACGAAACCGCCGCGCCGCGCGTACAGCCGGTCCGTTGCCGACGACCCTTCATCGAAGTACAGGCTGTCGAGGCGCTCCGGGGGCGCGTCGCTGATGGCGTCAACGCCGTTGCAGATGTTGTCCCAGTACGTCGCGAGGTCGGGCGCGCCCGGGAACAGGCACGCCATCCCGATGATGGCGATCTCGCTCAACGCGTGCTCTTGGCTGCCACGGAGACGGCTTCTGGCGCGCCGCTCATCAGGATCACCTGTGCGTCCTCCCGCGCCCCGTCGCGCAGCTCGTCGAGGAACGCGCGTACACCGGCCTCGGGATCGATCACGCTGATGCCCCGTCGCTGGTACTGCTCCAGCAGCTCCGGAGAGATCATCCCTCCGCCGCTCCATGGCCCCCAGTCGACCGCAAACCAGCGCGCACCGGCCTGCCCGTTCATCGCGAGGGCGACTTTGTCGAGCACGTCGTTCGCCGCGGCGTAGTCTGCCTGCCCGCGGCCCCCGAACGTTGCCGCGATGCTTGAGAACAGCGCCACGAATTGGGCGCCACCCGCGAGCCCGCTCGCGAGCGCGAGTGCTGGTTCGACCTTCGTCGAATACACCCGCTCGAACGACTCCGCCGTCTTGTCTGTCACGAGCCGGTCCTCGATCAGACCGGCCGCGTGGATGATCCCGTCCAACCTGCCATGCCGCCCGCGGATCGTCTCGATTAGCCCGCCGAGTGCTGCGGCGTCGCGTGCGTCGAGTTCCTCGTACGAGGCCGTCCCGCCCGCCGCCTGCACGGCCGCCAGCGTATCGACGATCTCCCGCTGCGCCAGGATCGACCGGGCCCGGGCGTCGATGGTCCGGATCTCACCCGCACTCAGCTCGATCAACGCCTTGCGCAGCGCTGCGAGGTCCCTCGCGGATCCAAGTTGCCCCGCAAGCGGGTCTGCTACGCGCGGGGTGCGTCCCGCGAGGTACAGCGTGCAGTGGTAGCGGTTCGCCAGCGCCACCGCGACTCGGCTCGTGATCCCTCGGGCGCCGCCGACCACCAGGATGACGGACTGCGCATCAAGCTGGACGGCCGGCGAGACGTTCGGTTCAAGGTCTCGCTGCACGACTCGCCGAACGCGCCGGACGCCGCCCGTGTACACCACCTCGTCCGCGCCGTGCTGGTCGCCCAGCTCAGCGCACACGAACGCGGCCAGTTGCGCCGGCTCGATGCCGGGCTCGACATGCATCACGCGGATCGACCGCTCGGGCCACTCCCGCGCGAAGCTCTTCACGAGGCCTGCCACGCCGCCGGCCGCGCCGCGGGTTGCGTCTGCGGCCCCCATTAGCAGCGGCGCCTCGGCCGTCGCCACGATCACACGGCCCGCGCCCTCGAGCAGCGCCGCCCTCAGCCGCTCGAAGGTGGAGTAGACCTGCCGAGGGCTCCAGTCCGGCGCGAGCGCCGACAGGTCGACCACTGCATTCCCCGTCGCGTCACCCGCTGCGAGCTCGCCGCCGAGCCGCGCGATCTCTTCAGCCAGCGCCGACTGCAGCGGCCCATCGGGCGCGGCCACCGAGACAGCCAGCCCGGTTAATGGCACTTCGTCCGGCGGACCGGCGGTCGCGACAAAGCGCAACACATAGCGCTCCGGCCGCTCCCCCGGCATCGAGTCAGTGAGGGCGGGTTGCGAGGCTGCCGCCACCCCCGCGGTCGCCCTCGGATCCGCCTCGCTGCCCGTCGAGGGCTGCTGGCTGAACGCCGCCACGATGCCGCGCAACGTCTTGATCCGCACCACTTCGTCGGGAAGCTCCGTCGCCGCCAGCCCGGCCACCTCAGAGAGCGCTCCCAGGATCTCGATGCGCTTGATCGAGTCGATGCTCAGGTCCGCCTCCAGGTCGAGGTCCGCGCCCAGCATTTCCGGGGGGTAGCCCGTGCGCTCGCTGACGATCTGCACCAGCGTCGCCATCAGGTCGGGGCCCGCCGTTGTGATCGTCGGCGGAGCCGCGACGGCGGTCGCGTGCCCGTTCGTGGATAGCGCGGGGCGATGGCCGTTCGTAAGCGGCGCGGCGGCTGCCGGCGCGAACACCGTCTCGAGGGCGGCGACGATCCCACGCAGGGTCTTCAGTCGTACCAGCTCGTCCGGTGTCTCCGCGAAGCCGTCCATCCCGCCGCTCGCGAGCCCGTCGAGTACCGCGCCCACGATCTCGACACGCTTGATGGAGTCGATGCTGAGGTCCGCCTCCAGGTCGAGATCGAGGTCCAGCATCTCCGGCGGGTACCCGGTCCGCTCGCTCACGATCGTGACCAGCATCGTGGTCAGGTCGGACGGCGTGGATGCTCCCTCGGTTCCGGCCGCTGCCGGAACCGACGCGACGGAAGCGCCCTGGACGTCCGCTGGCGCGGGAGCTGCGGCCACACCACCAAAGGTCTGCTCCAGTGCGGCGCTGATCGCGCGTAGCGTCTTGAGGCGCACGAGTTCGTCGGGTGTCTCGTTCAGCGCGGGCGAATCGCCGTGGACGAGCTGCTCGAGCATCGCCCCGACGATCTCGACACGCTTGATGGAGTCGATGCTGAGGTCAGCCTCGAGGTCGAGATCGAGGTCCAGCATCTCCGCGGGGTATCCCGTCCGCTGGCTTACCAGGCTGACCAGCATCGTTTGAATCGGGGGCCGTTGCGAGGCCGCCACCGCAGGCTCGGCCACCGCCACGAGGCCGACTGGCTCAACCCTCGCGGCGACTGGGACGGCAGGAGCATCCGGGGCGATTCCATTCGGACCATGTCCGTTTCGAGGAAGCTCGCTCGTGCGAGGGGGTGCGCTGCCTGTGACCGCATCCGCGCGTGGTGACGTCGGAGCGTGGCCGTTCAGGGCGTGCGCCGGCTCGGATGGGGCGCTCCCCTGTCCGAGGAATGCCATCACCGCCTGATGCTGCGCATCCGCCAGCTCGCGCACACTGCGCAGGTACTCGATCAACACGGCCTGCCGCGGATCGCCGTCAGCGAGTGCGCGCGGCATCGACAGGCCGGCGTCGGGCGCCGGCGCCGTGCGTTGCGGCAAGCCGGCCGGCGCTTCGGGCAGCGGCGCCGCCGCGCCTTCGGATCGAACGGTCGCGGCCAGGCCTGCGATCGGGCGGGTGACTGGCTTCATCCCGTGAGCTGGCGCATCACCCGTGACTGGCCGCGCGAGGTGGCCATTCACCATCCACGAAGTCGGCTTCGGTCCCGCCGGCGGTTGTGCCAGGTCCACGACGGCCGCGTCCCGACCTTCAAACAGCCGCTCGACCTCGAACTCAACCCCATGCACGGCGAGTTGCGCCAGCGCGCCGAGGAAGGAAGTCAGCGTCGAACTACCCTGGTCGACGGGAATCGCGACATGCGGACGCTCGCCCAGAATGCGTCCTACGAGCCCGGTCAGCGTCTGGCCCGGGCCCGCCTCGACGAAGATGCGCGCCCCCGCCTCGTACATCGCGAGGATCTCGTGCATGAAGCGCACAGGCGCCGGGATGTGCTCGACCAGCCGTTGCTTGATGGCCGTCGGTTCCTCCGGATACGGCTCGGCGGTCGTGTTTGAATACACGGTCCGGCGTGGCGTCTCCATCCGCACGGGCGCGACCACCTGCTCGAAGCGCGTGGCTGCCGCCGCCACGATCGGGCTGTGGAAGGCGCTGCTGACCGGCAGTTCAACCGTCCGCACGCCGGCCTCGCGAAGCCGCTTCCGAGCCGCGTTGACCGCGTCGGTGGCCCCGGAGAGCACGTTCTGGTCGGGCGCGTTCTGGTTCGCGATCACCACACCCGGCATGCCGTCGAGGAGCCCTCGCAGCGTTTCGAGGTCAGACATGGCGGCCGCCATGCTGCCGGCGTCTCCGCCGTCAGGAATGCACTCGGCGATGGCCGCCGCACGAGCCTCGCTGAGCGCCAGCAGGTCCCGCGGCGAGAACGCGCCCGCTGCGCACAGGGCGACCAGTTCGCCATAGCTGTGCCCTCCGAGCATCGACGGCTCGATGCCGAGGCCCGAGAGCAGGTCATACGTCGCGAGTCCGGCGATGCCGAGTGCGGGCTGCGCGTTGCGCGTATCGGTGAGCACCTGCTTCTGCATCGCCGCATCCTGCGGCGACCATGCCGGTGGCGGGATCATGATGTGACGCCAGCGCTCCCCGAGCTCCAGGTAGCGTTGCAGCGGGGGGAAATGGACGAAGAGGTCCGCCAGCATTCCCGGCTTCTGGCTTCCCTGGCCCGGGAACAGGAACGACACCTCTGACGCGACCCCGAGCGGCTGCTCTGGTCGCTCGAAGACCCCCGCGCCGAAGTCGGCCAATTTCGCCCGCAGCTCGTCGAGGTCAGCGGCGACGAACGCGAACTGCACGGCCCCCGGCATCGTTGAGACGGTCCTGGCAAGGTCCGCCAGCCGCCAGCCATCCTGTCCCGAGACCGCGGCTCGCAGGGTCTCGGCGGTGCGGCGTGCGTCTGCTTGGTCCACTCCTCGGATCAGGAACAGTTCCGCCGGCCAGCCGGGCGAGCTTTCGGGGGTACCGCTGGCGTCGTAGCTGCCGAGGACCGCGTGGAAGTTCGTCCCGCCGAACCCGAAGGCGCTCACGCCCGCAAACCGCTCCGGGCCAGGCCATGGCCGCGGCTCTGTGTTGATGGCGAATGGGCTCGTGGGGTCCCAACCCGGGTTCGGCGTCTCGACGTTCAATGTCGGAGGCAACACCTGGTAATGCAGCGCGAGCGCTGCCTTGATGATGCCCGCGAGTCCCGCTGCGCACTTGGTGTGGCCGATCTGTGACTTCACTGAGCCGAGCGCGCAGCTCTCCGGGGCCGCACCCGCGTGCCGGAAGACTTCGTTCAGGGTTTCGAGCTCGGTACGGTCCCCAACCACCGTGCCCGTGCCGTGCGCCTCGACCAGCCCGACCGCAGCCGGCGACACGCCTGACCGCTCGTACACGCGCCGCAGCGTCCGCACCTGGCCCTCTTGCCGGGGCGCCGTCAGCCCGAGGCTCTTCCCGTCACTGCCTCCCGCCACGCCCTTGATCACGGCATAGATCCGGTCGCCATCACGCTCGGCGTCCGACAGGCGCTTGAGGATGACCGCCGCGACACCTTCGCCCAGTGCGATCCCGTCAGCCGTGGCATCAAACGTCTTGCACTGCCCGCTCGGCGAGAGTGCGTGCACGCTCGAGAAAGAGAGGTAGTCGACGATTCCGCTGTGGAAGTCCACCGCGCCGCAGATCACGAGGTCACTCGTCCCGCCGCGCAGCTCCTTGAGCGCAAGGTCGACCGCGGCCAGCGAAGACGCACACGCGGCGTCCACGGTGTAGTTCACCCCGCCGAGGTCCAGCCGGTTTGCGATCCGCCCGGCCACCACGTTCCCGAGGATGCCGGGGAACGAGTCCTCCGTGAGACTGGGCAGCACCTCGTCGAGTTCCGCCGGTATCTCGCCCACGTACTGGCGCCAGTGCGGACGGAAGCTGTACCCGGCGGAGAGCTCGCTGCCGCCGTCCGTGCCGAAGATGACCGACGCAAGCTCGCGGTTGAAGGCTCGCTGGTCGTAGCCCGCATCCCGCAGCGCTCGCTGGCTCGCCTCGAGGGCGAGCAGTTGAGCCGGGTCGATGGCCGCCAGCGACCGCGGTGGGATCCCGTACGCGAGCGGGTCGAATTCCACCGGCTCGATGAACCCGCCCCACTTCGAGGGCGTCATCTCTCCGGTCTTCGAATCGGAATCGTAGAAGATCGCCGGGTCCCAGCGGTCAGGCGGGACCTCCGTCACGCTGTTCACCCCGTTGACGATGTTCGACCAGTACGTCGGAACATCGGAGGCGCCCGGCAGGATCACCGACATGCCGACGATCGCGATGTCCTCGTCACGCGGCCTGCCGCTGTCCGTCGACCGGCCAGCGGCGTCGCGCACGAGGTCAAACGACCGTTCCGCCACGTCGGCGTGCAGTTCGCGAATCGACTGTCTGCCGCGCTCGAGGGCGGCGACCTGGCCGAGCATCACCATGCCTTCGCGCCGTTGCGTTGCCTCATCCACCGTGACCAGTTCCGACCCCTGACGCACGATCCCCTTTGAGGCGATACGGAGCCGGCCGAGATTCAGATCCTCGAGCGCGCTCCAGACCTCATCCTTTGGCAGGCCGGCGGCGACCAGCCGTTCGCGCTCAGCCTCGAACGCGCGCACATATTCCGTGTCCGCGCAGCGCGTCACGTGCCCCGGCGCCGTCTCGAGGAGCACCGTTCGGTCGCAGTCAATCGCGGTCTGCTGGAACAGTGGTTGCAGCGCGCCCGTCGAGACCAGTTCGTTAGTGAAGAGGTACGCCGTCCCCATCAGCACCCCGACACTCGCGCCCTTCGCCGCCAGCGGCGCCGCAAGCACGGAGACGGCCGCTGCCGAGCGGGCGTCGTGGATGCCTCCCGCAAACAGGACCGAGAGCTCCTCGGGATGCTCGAACTCCATCAGTCGGACCAGTTGCTGCTCCCAGAGCACGAAGCTGCTGCGGGGGCCGATATGACCCCCGCATTCCTGGCCCTCGAATACGAACCGTCGCGCGCCCTGCCGGAGAAAGAGGTCGAGCAGCCCGGGCGACGGCACATGTAAGTACGTCGCGGTGCCCAGCGCTTCCAGCTTCGCCGCCTGCTCCGGGCGCCCCCCCGCGATCAGTGCAACCGGCGGTCGCACCTCCTCGATCGCGCTCAGCTGCTGCTCCTGTAGCTCCGGCGAGATGAACCCGAGGATGCCAACCCCCCACGTCTTCCCTGCGAGCTTGGAGGCCGCTTCAGTGAGAAGACGTCGCGAATCCGCCCCGGACATCACCGCCAGCGCGAGGAACGGGAGACCGCCGGCTTCGCTCACCGCGATGGCAAAGTCCGGGTGGTCGCTCACGCGCGTCATCGGACCCTGTGCGATCGCGGCTCCGGTCCCGTGCCGTCGCGCGAACGCCGAGGTCTCGTCGAGCACTGAAGCCCGCGCGGCCAGCGCCAGGTGTGCATCGATGCGCCGTTCGAGGCCGGTGATCAGCCGAGCCGTGCTTCCGTAGCGACGGGCCAGCCCTGCGGCCAACGCCGCGTCCGCGCCCGCCGGCAGCACGCTTGCTCCAAGGCTTCCGCCACCGAGGCGTTGGATCAGTTCGTCTGCGCCCAGCTCCGTGACGTGGAGGCCCGGACGGCTGTACACCCGATGGCCGTGGACGACGACCGTCTCGCTGCCGTCCATGGCCGCAACGGCGCGCCGTACCTCGTCCGGCAACACGCACTCCTCGAACAGCGCCAGCTGCGAATCGAGGACGACCCCGGCGGCGCCGGCTGCGAGACAGGCTGCTGCCGTGTACTCGCCGATGCCGCCCTGCACCCAGATCGGCAGCGACAGCTCCTGCACGAGTGACTGCAGCAGCACAAACGCCGTCTCATCCCCAATGCGCCCGCCGGATTCGCTCCCCTTCGCAATGAGGCCGTCTGCACCCGCAGCCTGGGCCGCTCGCGCCTCCTCGATCGAGGTGACCTGGGCGACCCGCCGCAGGCCTGCCCATCCTCCGAGGTCGTCTCCGGCAGGCAGTACGACCGTCGTGACGTTGTCGGGGAGCCATGCCGCGTCGAAGCGAACGCCCTCGGGCACACGCACCCCGAATTCGAGGTGCGGCTCAGCGGACAGGCGCACAAGCGCCTCGCGCGCCCGCTCGAGGTCGCGCCCGAGGTCCAGCACGGCCAGCGCGCCTGCTCGTGCAGCGGAAACCGCCAGCTTCGCCTGCGGCGATTCAAACGGCGTGAGGGCAACGATTCGGGAAGTTGATATGCTCACCGCTCACCGCCCGCCTTCGAGGAACGCGGAAAATCATATTGCCCCGGGCAATGGCCCAGCAATCTCAGCCACGGCCCGAAAAGGACAGGTTCCCTCGCCGGCTGCGCGTTCGTCAGCGTGTCCGCATTACCCGGTCGCGCTGCCCCCGACTGCAGTCGCCGAGCGCGCCTGTGGCCCGCACCGATCCGACTTGACGCGATCAACGGAGCTTGGGCGCGATTCGCAGGAATTCGCCGACGATTGAGGCAAGCTGCTCCGGGCGGTCCATCGGTAGAAAGTGTCCCCCCGGGAGCGTGACGTGTTTGCCCTGAGCGAGGAGCCGCTCGAGGCGTATCCGTGTCCCCGAGCCTGCAATCGGCGAATCCGCTCCGTAACACACGAGCACCGGAGTGCGCAGTGCCTCCAACTCCTGGTCGGAGATGTCCGGCTCCGCTTCGATGTCTCTCCGCAGACTGCTCCCCGAGACCAGGTCGCGTGCCCCCTGCACCAGCCGCCCGGTTCGTCGCGGGCCGCGCACGGCGGCGCGTTGTGGCGCGGGCATTCGGTCGACGAGCTCCGCGCCCGACGCGAGGTTCCCTAACCACGCTTCGACCGAGCTGAGGGTCATCGGTAACGGAGGCTCGATGAGCACCAGTCTCTCCACGCGTTCTGCATGGTCACAGGCGTATCGGGCTGCCACCGCCGCCCCGAAACTGAACCCGACGAGCGAAAACGGCCCGTCGACGCGCTCAGCCACCACCGCCGATAGATCCGCTCCCATCGAGCGCAACCCATACCCCCTGCTCGGTCGGCTGCTGAGACCGTGTCCGCGGAGGTCGTACAGCACCACTCGGTGCTCGCGGGCTAGTTCGCGCGCGAGCGAGAAGTACCAGAGCGCCATGTTCGCGAATAGCCCGTGGACCAGGACCACGGTCCTCGGGCCCGAGCCGACCTCCTGCACGTGCAACCGCACCTCGGGAGTGTCGAGGTACGTCACCCGCCCAACCGTCCTGCCAGATCCGCCAGTCGGCCCCCCGCTGGCCGTTGAGCACGCACTAGTCGTTCTTCAGAGCCGCGACAACGGCTTCCTGCACCGATGACATGGTCAGCAGCGCGGCATGGGGTCCACTGACCGTCACCACCGCGGCGCGCCCGTGCAGCCGACCCGCCTCTGTGCTCCCCTCCTCGTTGACGATGGTCGTGTATGACACTCCCCCCGGAGTGTCGTTTCCCGAGTTGAGCTGTGTCAGAAACGCGCTTCCCGGGCACATCTGGCCGCCGAGATCTTCAGGCAACAGGCAGGCCGAGAGGTCGCCGTATTGCGGCGTATCGATCGAGATGTACCGCCGCACGTGGTCCTGGCCGCCCAGATTACGAAGATAGTAGCGTGCCGATAGCCCGCCCATCGAAAACGCCACGATGTCGACCCGTTCGGCCCGCGTCAGAGCCTGCACTTCGTTGACGTAGTCACGTAGCGAGGCCGCGTTTTGCACATTGTCCTCTCCGGGGAGGACCGCGATGAACGACCGCAATCCGCGAGCATCGAGGAACGCTTTCATGGACAGGAGGTCTCGTGGGCTGCCCATCCAGCCGTGCACGAGGATCACAGGATCCAGCCCAGACGGGGCGGCCGCCGTCGGGTCGGCCGCGGGTGAGGGCGTGGCTTCCGTGCCTCCACTCGCACACGCGACCGCGCAGACGAACATCACCAGGGGCGTCAGGCGCATGCAGCGAAGCATCCCCTCCACAGTAGACCGCTCGCCCGACGCGAGGCCAGCTGAAGGAAGCCCGCTTGCCGGTCCCACTCGACTTCGAGCGGGCTCGCGCTCCTGGGTCCGTGCGCAAACGCGCCCATATCTGCGCAGACCGTGCACTACCGGCTACGATGTGCTCCCTCCGGGGAGGCGCAGCGCCGCGAGGCAGGTCCTATTGAATCGAGACCGGCTGTATAGCCTCATCGAGGCTCGCTTGGCGTCTCGGCGCCTGATCTGGGTCGGCCTGTATGGCGTCGACGCCCAGCCCCTCGACGCCCTGCCTCAGTTCTCGCATTGCTTCTCCCTGCGCGTCCCGCTGCAACACCCGCGCATTCCGGGCGTGGCTGCCGAGGATCGTCTCGGGTTGCGGGCGTCCGAGCAGGGACTGAGTGCCGTCCTCGCCCTCAAGGTGCTCCATGATGAAGTGGCTTCCGCCTGTGGTTCACCCGCTGCAATCGTCGCGTTCGCCCCGTTTCCGTTCTTCGCTGACTTGCTTGGCGAGTACCCGCATGCCAGCCATCTCGGATCGCCGTGGGATGAATTCGAAGCGCTCAATCAGAAACGCTACGTCGAGGATCAACTGCGCGCGTTTGCGCCGCAGAATCTGAACTTCATCGACTGGCGTCCCCTACCGCAGGGCTCATCGCGGGTCGAAGTCGTCCGCGACGAACTCGCTCGCCATCCGATCGTGCTTCGCACCGCCTCGTCCCATGCGGGCGTCGGACACGAATTGCTGACGGATGAAGCGATGCTCGCGAGCAGCCGCCTGCTCGATGACCCGTCCGCGGTGCTCGGTCCATTCCTTGCCGAACACATCCCCGTCACCGTGTCAGCGTGCGTGTTTCCCAACGGCGACATAACGTTGCATTGCCCCGCCATCCAACTGATCGGGCTCTCGCATGCGAAGTCCGCCTTCACGTACTGCGGCAACGACACCGGCGCGATCAGGCAGCTGCCCCGGCCCCTGTTGGACGACCTCGACGCCTGCGCCCGGACCGTCGGTCGCTGGCTGCATCGACGGGGCTACGTTGGCGCGTTCGGGGTCGACGCGCTCGTGCATGAGGGGCGTCTCCTGTTCGGTGAATTGAATCCGCGCTTCCAGGGCTCGATCCGCATCTCGAATGCGCTCGACGCCGCCCTGGGCCGGCCGGACATCCTGCAAGATCACCTCATGGCCTGGCTGGGGATTCCTGCCATCCCCTCGCCGCCGCTGGCCGAACTCGTCGCCGCTCAGCCAGCTCGTTCGCAGGTCCTCTTGTTCAACAACAGCGCTGCCCGCACACGCGTGCGCAGGCATGACGCCCCGTTGCCCGAGGGAGCGGAGATGCTGCTCGCTCCCGCGGAGCACGTACTCGTCGATCCCGGCGAACTCGCCTTCGTCCTCGAGTTCGAGAGGTCGGTCACTACTGACGGACGCAGTCTCGAGGCGAACATCGCCGCGACGGTACAGGCCTCGCTCGCGACCGCGCTTGAGACTCAGGATGCCCGCCGGCGCGGACGGCGCTGATCGACCTCCGAGTAGCCGCCTGAGTGCAGCCCCGGGGCGCAATCCGCCGCGCAAACCACGCCGAGCAGGCTCAGGGTCGCCTGAGCCCGCCCGGCTTCGCCTCTCGCCCGCGTCACTGCGCGTAGTTGCTCGCCCCGAACCAGTCCACGACGACCACCGGCTCGTCGCCTACCACCCACGCGTCGTGCCCCGAGGGCAACGCGGTCACGTCCCCGGGCACGGCGTCGAACTCGCGTCCGTCCTCCATCAGGATCCGCAGGGTCCCGGACACGTGGTACTGGAAGTGCGGTGCCTCGCAGTACTCGGTGTGCGCGATCGGCTTCACGTGCTCCGACCAGCGCCACCCCGGCTGCAACGTCAGCCGCCCCACCTGCCCGCCCCCGATCTCGATCAGGTCCACCTGCCCGCGTTCAAACGTCCGAGTCTCGTCCGGGCTCCCAAACCGCTTCTGCTCTGCCGATGCCATCGTTCGCGTCCTCTCCCGGCCGTCTGGCTGTTTGTGTCGCGGCCGTCGAGGACATCCTGTCGCGCCGAGCGAGCCCCGCCATCAGGAGGATCGCTCATTTCCGCGGCGCCGCCTCGGCTGCGCACCGCGCTCGTCCGGTAGTACGAAATGACTATCGAGCAGCCCGCGGGGCCGCGCTCAGGCGAGCCCGTTGCGCAGCGCAAACGCCGCCGCTGCGGCGCGGTTGTCCGCGTCGATCTTCGTGAAGATGTGTGCCAGGTGGTTCGCCACCGTCCGCTCGCTGATGACCAGCGCCGCCGCGATCTCGCGGTTCGTCTTCCCCTCCACGATCAGCCGCAGCACCTCCACCTCGCGCGCAGAGAGCCCCGCTGGGCCGCCCGCTCGCGGCTCCGCCCGCTCCAGCCGTTCGAGACGCATCAGCTCCCCGCGCATCCCGAGCTCCTCCAGCAGGCCACGCGCCTCGGCCAGCAACGCTGCCCGGCTGCCGCGAGGCGTGAGCGCCGCCCGGTCGAGCAGCACCAGCGCCAGGTCCGGCCGCATTGCCTCCGCCCGCAGTGCGGCCTCCGCTGCCGCGAGCTCCCCCCGGGCGGCATCGAGGTCGCCCGCGAGCGCCGACAACGCTGCGAGCGTCCGGCGCGCCGGGCTCCAGTGGAAGTCTCCCGCGTACGGTCGCAGGGCTGCCTCGCAGCCCGCAGCGGCTTCCCGGTCGCCCAGCGCGGCATAGACGAGCCCGAGCGCGCACCGCGCCGATCGTGCCGGCAGCGCGGATGCGTCGATGGCCGCCAGGCGCCGCTCCTGCTCGGCGGCCAGCCCCCGCGCCCGCTCGTCACGCCCCTCGGCGACGCACACAAGCGCGAGCAGGCTCGCGTACCACAGCATCGTCTCGTCCCCCAACTGCTCGAAGACCACCAGCGCGGCCTCGAGGTGCTCCCGCGCCTCACTCGGTACCCCGAGGCGGAACGCCATGAACCCCCGCACGACCTGCAGGAATGCCGCCGGCTCCGGGTTGTCGATGCCTGCGAGCGCCCGCTCCGACTCATCGAGCAGCCGCCGCGCCTCGTCCCACTCGCCGAGGGTGGCCGCCACGAGCGCCAGCCACGAATGCGCGTGCCGCAGCGCGAATGGGTCCGCCGCCCGCCGCGCGAGCTGTAGTCGCTGTTCCGAGTAGGATCGCGAGCGCCGCAGCTCACCTGTCCAGTAGCACGCGTTGGCCAGGCTCCCGCACACCTCCGCTGCCAGCACCAGGTCGTCCGCCGCCAGCGCGTGCTCCAGCGCGCCCTCAAGGAGCGCCCGCGCGCGCCCCGGGTCCGCCGCCCGGCTCTCGACGTTCGCCAGCGCGAGCGTCGCCCGCGCCTCGATCCCGCGCTCCCCGATCTGCCTCGCGAGCCGGAGCGCCCGCTGCCCGGCCTCGCGGGCTTCCGCGTACTGGGCGAGCGTCAGCCCGTCGAGGTCGCACAGCGCGACCAGCACCTCCGCGACGTCCCGGGTGCGGCCACCTGCTTCCAGCAGCCGCAGCGCTTCCGCGTAACACGCCGCCGCCTCGCCGGGCCGTTCCTGCCTGCGCAGCGCGTCACCGAGGCCGAGCCACGCGCGGCCTTCCGGCCCCGCGTCGCCTGCCATTCGCGCGAGTTCCGTCGTCGCCCGGTGGGCGTCCGCCGCCTCGCCGTACGCCCCCGCCGCCAGCGCCGCCTCCCCGTGTGCCCGCGTCGCCTCCAGCAACACGTCCGGCGGCAGCTCGTTTCCGGCGCGCTCGCACCACGCATGAGCGGCGCGCGCGTAGCGCAGCGCCTCCGGCAGCGCGTGGATCGCTGCCGAGGCCCGGGCCGCCGCCAGCGCCGCCGGACCCGCTTTCGCCGGCGCCTGTGCCAGCTCCCAGTGGTGCGCCAGCGCCGTCAGTGTTTCGATGCTCGGCGCATAGCCCGCGCTCTCCGCGATCGCCCGCGCCGCCGCCGCGTGCAACAGCTCGGCCTCCGAGGCATGTCGCGTCAGCAGCGCCTCCCGCACCGTGTCATGCCGAAATCGCCACCCCCCGGCCGTCGCGTCGATCAGCCCCGCGACCTCGGCCGGCGCCAGCCGATCGCGCAGCCCCTCCGGTGCGCCGCCCAGCGCCGTTGCCAGCGTTCGCGCCCCGAATTCCCGTCCGAGGATCGCCCCGGCCGCGAGGGCCTCCTCGCATGCCGCTGGCAGCCGGTCGAGGCGCACCCCGATCGCCAGCTGAAGCGTCGCAGGAGCCGCGTCGGGCGTGTGCGGGGCTAGGTGCCACACCCCGCGCCGCTGCGACAACACCCCGCGCTCTCCGAAGTCCTGCAGCATCTCTTCCGCGAAGAACGGGTTTCCCTCGCTGCGGCGTGCCAGCCGCTCCACCAGTTCCGGCGCCACGTCCCCACCCAGCCGCTCGGCGGCGAGCTGCGCGACTGCTTGTTCGTCCAGCGCCTGCAGTGGGAGGTGTATCAGCAACCGCTGGCGCAGCAGCTCCGCGATGCTGCGCGCGCCGGCCCCGCCCGGCTCCCGCATCACCTCGTCCCGCGCCGCCATGAGCACGAGCAGCGGCGTCTCTGGGAGCGTGCGCACGAGGTACTGCACGCCGTCCCACACCGGATCCGCCGCCCATTGCAGGTCGTCCAGCATCAGCACCAGCGGTTGCGTCGCCGCCAGCGCCCTGCAGACATCTGCCAGCGCATCGAACGCGCGCAGCGCAGCGCCGTCAGCCCCGATCGCGGGAGGCTCTGGCAATGCGCCGCCCGCCGGCCCGATCCCCGCCCCGCCGAGGACCGCGCGCGCTTCGGTCAGCTCGGCCAGCGTCGGATCATCCCGCAGCGCCGGCCCGAACGCCCGCGCCAGCGGGAAGTGCGGCGGCAGCCCCTGCAACTCCAGCGCATACCCGGCCAGCAGCCGCGCTCCTCGGCTCTGCAGCAGCTCCGCCGCCCGCGCCAGCACCCAGCTCTTGCCGATCCCCGGTTCGCCCGTGACGAGCACCGCCCGCGCGCCGCCGCCCGCGGCCGCGAACTGAGCGACCACCGCCGCCAGCTCGCGCTCCCGGCTCGAGCTGCCGCCCGCCACAGACTCCTCCTGCACCCCTCGCATCGACGCAACTCTAGCCGACTTCCGCACCGCCGAGGCACGCGCACACCGAGGTACCAGGTCGCGAGAGGTGAGGCTGCGGTCGCGGCCTCACGCGCTATGATTCCGCTATTACAGTCGATGCCAAACTCGGCGTTCGTTCGCACCGACGCTCTTGGAGAGTGACGTTGGCCAGAGGCGTCGAGCTTGCGTTGTTGCTCTTCCTCCTCCCGGGCGTGCTAGCCGCGGTCCTGATTCTGGCCGGCTACCCTATCTACGTGATCGCGAACAAACTCGAGACCGGTCCTTCGTGGTTTGCCTTTGTACCGGTACTGAGCGTGTGCCTGCTGGCGGGCCTCGCCAGTGACTCGCGCAACGCGTTGGCCGGCCGCGGATTCCTACTGCAGCTGGTGCTGACGATTCCCTATCTCAACCTGTTCGCTCTCGCGTGTGTCTGGGCGAACATCTCCGTGAACACCGGCCGGTCTGCATTCTGGGGCTTTGCGACCATCGTCCCGGGCCTGAACTTCGTCCTCTACTGGGTAATTGCGTGGCGGGCTCTGCCGCGGCGCGAGCCAGCTGGCGAAGCGTTACCGGCGAATCCGTAGGATCTCGAGCACGGTCGGCCCGGCGCCGAGTCCACCGACTCAAGCGGATCGGCACCGACTGCTGCGACGCCCCCTCGCGGGGTGAGCTGACTTCTTGCTCGGCCTAGTGGCCGAATCGCCGCTGACGGGAACGAGAGGGGGCCGGCGCCTCTGGAGCTAAGGCGACCCGTCTCGCTCCTGGTTCAAGAACGCCTCTACGTCGCGAAGCAGCTCGTCCGGTGACGGCAGCGAGTCATCGTCCTCCTCGACGCCCGCCGAGCCTCCTGCCTGTGCCACCATCGCGTCGTACTGCGCCTCCATCTGCCGCAGCGCGTCCGCGAGTTCCGAGGAGTCCCTGACCCCCTCGTCTGCCTTCGCCTTCACTTCTTCGGCGAGCTGACGGATCTCACCGATGTCGGTCTGTGTCTCGCACAGACGGTCGCATGCCTCGATGAGCGCCACCATCGCGAACGGATTTGGCACTACACCGAGGTAGTTCGGGACGATCGCGGACACCCGTGCATGCCTCACCGCGGGATCGAGCCGCATCAGCAGCGTTGTGCCGAAGTCCACCGGCCCCACGTAGTCGAGCGGTGCCGGCGATCGACCCAGTCGCTCCGCGAGCTCGGCGGCCTCGGTCGTCAGGCGCAGGAACGCCGGGCGAGTGTGTGGCAGCGCTCCGGGCCACGACGAGGCCAGCACAAGCTCACGGACACCGGCCTCGGTGATGAACTGCTGCAACGCTTCGGCGAAGCCACCCCAGTGCAGATGCGGTTCCGTCCCCAGCATGA
>JAIBBD010000104.1 GCA_019694855.1 Dehalococcoidia bacterium | reverse complement strand
CGAGCCGCCATCGCGACCCCCTCCTCACCCACCATGCGACCTCGGAGCGCCCGCGGCGCCTCCGAGGCATCAAGAAGCTGGTACCCCCGGCAGGACTCGAACCTGCGCACACGGTTTAGGAAACCGATGCTCTATCCTCTGAGCTACGGGGGCGAGATCGGCGGCGCGTGACCGCAGAGTCAGGATATCCGCCGCATCGCTCGAGGTGGAGGCCCCGGGCCTCGGCGCGCAGCCTCGTGTCACCGTCGTCGATGCCAGGGGAGCAGAGTCGTCTCTATCGGTTGGACCACACTACGGATAGGAGGCCACGATTGGCGACCTCATGGTAGCGCCTCCCGGTGACGCGCCACGATTGTGCATTCGCGCATGCGGACAGCGCCCGGATGGCCCGGGCGCTTCTAGTCTCCTCCGCTTTACGTCGCTACACTGCGTATTTACTCCTCCTTGGTCACGGAGACGATATGACAAGTGCTACGATCCGAGGTTTTCTCCACGCCCCAAAGTTGACTGCGGCCGGAGATCCTAGGTCTGGGAGGTTCGTCTGTCACGACGTGCAGTGGACCGGAGAGGGCGAGGATCGGTTTGCTACATTCACCCTTACGGCAGAGGAGATCGCCGAGGCCGCCGAAGGCAGCTTGCTTTGGACCGATCAGGATGTGCAGAGAGGGATTAAGCCCGACGTCGACCAAGCAGCGGCACGAGAACTATCCCTAGCGGACGGTTATCCGAACGATCGCACGTACGTCTTCGATGCTTCGAACGCAGACGACATGACTGAGAAGCTCCTACGGGGCGATAAGCTCTTCCTTAATCCTCTTGTCTGGAACCTGCGTCCGGGTTTATTTGAGGCGTATTGGGACGACTCCAACGCTGCATTGAATATCTACTCTGGTCGCGTATATTTGCCGGACTCACATCACCGCCATCAAGCCATCTGCAAAGCTGTTCGTGCGTATCGCGATGACGCAAGTGCGTATCCGAAGTTTTCCCCCAGCAGGCAGTTCAAGGTAGAACTCTATTTCCTTTCTAAAGAGGATGAGGGAAACTACTTTTTTGACAAGAATCAACGGCCACGCCCGACCGCACAATCCAAGGCATACGATCTGACGACCTTGGATGACCTGTCGCTTCTGGCGAAGAAGGTCATCGACAAAAGTGAGGCTCTGCGCGGGAACGTGAATAGGGTTACAGATCGACTGACTGCAAAGAACCCACAAGTCATCACTCTTTCCACTCTTCGCGAGATGATGAAGACGCTGGTGCCCGGCGAGGCGGTCGACGAAACAGAAATCGATGGTCTTGCCACTGTTGCTGCGACGTTCTACGACACTTGTGCAAAGGTTCGTCCGGAGCTGGGGAGTCTCGGGGTCGTTGAGAGGAAGCGCGCGCGTGAGTCATCTTTGGCAGGGTCAGCAACCCTAATGCATGGCCTTGCGGCGCTCATGCCTGATTTCAATGACGACATCGGTAAACAGGGGATGCGACGAGCTGTTGAGCAATGGACCAGGAGTCTTGCAAGACTCGGGGCAGACGAACGGTATCAGTATGAGAATTGGCAGGGAGATCTACTCGACAAGGCTAACCCATTATGGATCAGGCTTGGCATCGTGAAGCCAGGCTCGGATGGGCGTCGACTGACCGTTATCAACACAGGAGCAGCGAGATCAGTAGCAGGCCGCTTTCTCAAACGACTGCTGGTCTCGAGTCCAGAGGAACATGATCTGGAGGCTGTCGTAGAGGATCTCGAACGTGCCTGAACGATCGGCGTCGTTACTCGCTGGGAGGAATCAACACCCTCTCGATCACAGCGACATTCGGCGCGTGTCGAACACCTTCCTCGGGTTTGATGACCAAGTCAATGCCCGCTACGATCCCGATGCCGTGACGGCCTTTCGTGTCGTGCCCGATGAGCGAGAGCCCTACGGAGAGATCGTGTTCGGGCCGGATATCTACCCTGGGCGCAGCGTTGTGGATCCAAACTCGGCGCTGAGTATGGAGGCAGCGGTTGCCCATGAGCTTACTCATCACTACCGCTGGCTCGATAAGACGCAGGTCTCCGAAGCAGACCTCGAGCACCTCGATGAAGCTCTGACCAGCCTCCAAGCTATCGGCCGCTACCGAGGGAGGCTAAAGGAGTCGGCCGTTTACGAGTTAGTGACGGACGCGGTCACTCGGCTGAGTTTGTATCTGGACTCCTTACGCTGACAGGCTGGGATTCCCGGGGACCTCCCCGCCCGGATGTCACCCCTCCCACGCCGGGTTCGACACCACCTCCCACAAATGCCCGTCGACGTCCGCGAAGTACCCCGCGTACCCCCCGTAGAACGTCTCGTGCGCCGGCTGCACCACCGTCGCCCCCGCCAGCCGCGCCGCCTCCATCACCGCGTCCACCTCCGCGCGGCTCCCCACATTGTGGCCCAGCGACAGCTCCGTCGCGTTCGGCGCGCCCTCCGGCAGCCCCGAGTCGTGCGCCAGGCTCGCCCGTGGCCAGAGCGCCAGCCGCCCCCCACCTTCGAGGTCGAAGAAGCACACCGCGCCGTACTCGAACTCCGTCCCGATGATGCCCTCGGTCGCCCACCCCAGTCCGTCGCGGTAGAACGTCACCGCGCGCTCGAGGTCGGCCACCGCCAGCGTGATCACCGTCACTCGCGCTCGCATTGCCACCTCCTCAGGTATGCCCACGTTCTCGAGGCCGCTCCCTCCCGCAGTACCGCGCGCGGGAATATGCTCCTGATGCGCATGAAGGTTTCAGAGAGGGGAACGATGAAGTACAGCATGAGCATCGTCGGCGTCATCGCGGCCGCAGGCCTCCTGGCGGCGGCCTGTGGTGGAGGAAGCAGCGACAAGACCAGCACGCCGGGCGCGTCCAGCTCGTCAGACAAGACCGCCACCGAGGTCGCCGTCACCGAGAAGGAGTGGTCGGTCGTCCCGGCCTCCGCCTCGGTTCCGGCCGGCGAGGTGCACTTCACCGTCAAGAACACCGGGGCGACCGCGCACGAGTTCGTCGTCATCAAGGCGACCGACGACCCCGCGAAGCTGCCCACCTACCAGGCCTCCGACAAGGTCGCCGAGGGCCACGCCGTCGGTGACGTCAACGAGGACAAGGTCGACTCCGTCGGCGAGCTCGAGGACCTCGCGGCCGGCTCGTCGAAGGATGGCACCTTCAAGCTCAGCGCCGGCAAGTACGTCCTCATCTGCAACCTCCCCGCCCACTACGGACAGGGTATGCGTGCCGCGTTCACGGTGAACTGACGCGAACGACGGCTCCTCCGAGGGCGTGGTCGCGCCGTGACCGCGCCCTCACGAGGACGCCCCTCCTGCGCCGTCCTGCCCGCTGTCCGCCTGCGCGGCCAGCCAGCGCTCGAACCCCTCGAAGTGCGCCGCGTGCTCGCGCGCGATCCACAGGCCGGACGCCGTCGCCAGCACCGCCCCCGAGGATGCCAGCGCCAGCTCCCCGGCCAGGAACCACTTCCGCCCCTCCACCCGCTCCGCGCGCGCCGTCGCCGCCAGCGGCACGCCCACCGGCACCGGCCGCTTGAACTCCACCGAGAGCGACGCCGTCACCGTGTAGTGCCCGTGTAGGAGGGGCACGTGCCCCAGCACTTCGTCGAACACCGCCGCTGTCCACCCGCCGTGCGCCACGCCCGGCCCGCCCTCGTACTCCGGCGGACAGACGACCTCGAAGTGCGCGACACCCGCCTCATCGAGGCGCTCGCTGAGCACTCCGAACCGGCTCACCCGTCCCTTGCCGAGCAACCGCCGTTGAATCCACTCCTCGTTCGTCATGCCGAGCATCATACGGCGGCCCGCCCAACGCCCCGCGAGGGCGGCCCGCACAGCCGGGCCGTCGTATCCTCGATCCGAGCCGCCCCATCCGCCCAGGACCTGCCACGCACCTGCCGAGGAGACACCATGTTCAGGCGACTGCTCCGCTGGACCCTCATCGCCGCTGCCGCGGGCGCCGCCGTCGCCATCGTTCGCAGGCTCCGCGCGAGCCTCCCCGGCATGGAGCCCCCACTCCCCGAGGATCACAAGGCCGGCCTCTTGGCCGCCACCGCTCCGAGCTTCCCCGACCAGCAGGGGACCTACGAGGAGCCCGGCGTCGTCATCCCCGGCGGCCAGGTCCCCGACGTCCTTCCGGCCAGCGTTCCCTGCCCGGGCGCCCTCGTCATCTACTCCTCCTACATCGAGCGCGTCGACGACTGCACCGACTACCAGGGCCCCGCGGCCGGCGACAATCCCGTCGCCCGCACTGCCTCCGCCATCGCCCGGGCCGTCGCCGCACGCATCCCCTGCGCCGCCGGCTGCGAGAAGCGCGTCACCGAGGTTTGGCGCGGCTGGGAATGCGGCAACACGCCCGTGACCGCGGTCGTCGCCGTCGAACTCAAGATCACCTGCGCCGTCAGCGCCTGACCGCCCTCGACCCTCCGGAGATGCTCAGCAGCACCACCTCAATGGGGAGGGTGAGGGCCGCAATCACGCCCAGCGCGCCTCCGAGAGGCAACTGCCTGAAGCGTAATGCCCGCGTAGCTCAGCCCTCGACAGGCTCCGCTACGAACACAGGGATCTCCCGCTCAGTCTTCTCCTGGTACTCCGCGTACGGAGGAAACGCCTCCACCGCGATCGCCCACACCCGCGCCTTCTCCTCGCCGCTCACCTCCCGCACCCGCATCGACTGCACCCGCTCCCGGTCCCGCAGCTCGATCTCCGAGTGCTCCCGCAGGTTGTGCACCCACACCGGGTCCTTCGGCGCCCCGCCCATCGACCCCACGAGGACGTACCGCTCCC
>JAIBBD010000031.1 GCA_019694855.1 Dehalococcoidia bacterium | reverse complement strand
GGTCCTCGAGACGTCTGGGGTGTGGCTGACTCCTGAGATCGTGTGGTGGGGTGACGGCGCACCGCCCGCGCCATTTGCGGGTGCACCGGAGGGCTGAGCCCGTCTCAGGTCGAACGGACGTCAGTGCGGGGTACCTCCGCGGTCTCTGCGGTCTCGATGGGCAACCAACGGGTCCAGGGCAGCCGCAGGAGCAGCACGACGGTGGCCATCGCCGCGAGCTGCAGGAGGATCGCCTGCCAGCTGGTGAGGTAACGCTCGAAAGTCGTGGCGAGCGAGGCGGAGGCGCGGCCGGCGCCCCAGACCCAGAAGGTGTCCGCCAGAGCGCGGCTCAAGAAGAAGGTCACGGCCACGACGCGCAGCCGGATGCGCGCGAGTCCGGCTCCGATGAACAGCCAGTTGCTGGGGAGCGGCCCGAGGCAGTAGGCGAACAGGAGCAGCAAGCCGAGGCGTTGATGACGCTCGAAGAGCGCGCCGAGCGCGACCGCGTTTCGGGCCTCGCGGGCGGGCAGGAACCTCGATGTGGTCCGGCTGAGCAGAGCGAGACGTGAACGACCGAGCGCGGAGGCGGCGGCGCCACCGACGGTGAGTGGGAGGAGCGGGAGCTCGGGCGTGGCGATGTGGAAGGTGGCGAGGACCGCCCAGGTTGGTGGCATGAAGGCCGGGGCGATGTTCACGACGAGGACGATGAGCCACGCGACCGGGAGCAGCAGCAGCGTCATCGGCACCGTGCCTGCTCGAGTCTGCGCGTTCGAGCCCGCGGCGTGTCAGATAGCGAAGGCGGAACGCCGTCTCACGCGAGCAGGCCGGTTTCGCCGGCCTGCTCGCGTGATTGTTTCAGTGGTGGGCTCGATCGATCCGATGTGCGCCTAGGGCTGCACTTTCCGAGGGCGACCGCGGCGACGAGGCGCCTCGGCGGGCTTGGCGAAGACTTTGGTGCCCTGGTGCCAGTGGACGAAGGGGCGCCCGAGCTGCTTGCTCGCGCGGGTGATGAGGCCCTTGGTGCCTCGGATGGCCTTGGTGCTTCCCGCATCCACTTCGAGGACCATGCCCTGCGCCAGCTTGGACATTTCCATCTTCAGCTGATACAGCTCCTCGTTGGCTTTCCCGCTTGCAGAGGGGGCGGGGACTTCCTGCTCTTTGCGGTGAGTGATCTTCAGCGGCATGGTAACCCTTCTCCTGAGATTGCCCACAAGGTTTACACCCGGAGGCGTGAACCGCACAAGTCAGAGACCGCTAGATTAGCGCCAGATATTCATCAATTTATGGTCGGGTTCGTTTCTTCGATGACGACGGGACAGGTCGGAAGTTCCCCGGCGAGCAGTCCGCGCGAGTATGATCAAGGACGGACGGATGCGATGACGAAGGTGTGCGAGGAAGCGGCCAATGCCTGATGTCCGGATTGTCGCGAAGGCGATGAACGACCTGGCGGATGACTGGCACTGGGTAACGCTTGTGGAGGCGACAGAGCTGGAACCTCGGGTGTTCCGCGCGCTGCAGGTGCGGACTCGGTGCGGCCTGATGATCTCGGCTACTCCGCGTGTAGTGCAATTGTTCGACATGGGTGCGCCGGATACTCCGACCTGTCCTCGTTGCCTGGATGACGGGCTGAACCCGGCGCTCCGCGCGGCGATTTCCGAGGTGATCGAGTCTTCTGAGCGCATCTCCGAGCCCGTGGGCCTGGCCGAACGAGCGGGGGGGAGCGCCCGATGCCGGGCGGCCCTCGGATGACTGAGTCGAGCTGGATGGGCGGTCCCGTCCGCGTGCTGAGCTACCTTGTCACGTTGCCGGAGCGGGCGCTGCGCGCGGTGTTTGCCGGCGTGGGCGGGACCATTCACGAGACAGCGCAGCTGATGTTGCCCCGGTTCGTGCGGCGGTCGCGGCTCTACGAAGCGACCGCGAAGAACGCGCTTCGAATCGCCGTCGAGCTCGTCGGCGATGTCCCCCGTGATGACCGCCAGCCGACGGAGGGTGACAGCGCACGCCGGGTTGCGGTGAAGAAGGCGGCCGGGAACGTGGTCGAATTCGGGTCGATCGCGGCGTTCGGATTCTCGCCGTTGTGGCTGCTCGCGGGTGCGGCAGATGTGATGAACGGGTCGCGAGTATTCCTGCGCGCTCTGGAGGATGAACTGGCGGCGAGCGGACTGCTGGCCGACGGGATGCACTTCGGGTCAGTGGACCAGCTGATCGGCGCACTCGAAGGGACGACAGGGACGACGGCACGTGCGATCGACCTGCCGCCGCTGGAGCTTTCTGAGTTGAAACGGTCGCTTGCGGAGCTGCGGGAAAGCGTGCAGACGCTCCCGTCGCCGACGGACTTGATGAGGCTGTTCAACGGGCTGGTCGCCACGGCGGCGATGGAGCAACGCCCGCTCCTCGAGGTGTCCACCGGCATCGGACTCGCGTTTCTGACGTCGGCGAAAAACGTGGGCCGCGAACATGTGTGGGCGCCGTACCGCGAGGACTGGGAACCACTGCGGAACGAGGGTTTCGCCTTGTACGCGCGTCGGGTGGCACGGCCCTATCGTGATGCCGTGGTGTCACATTTTGACGGCAACCGAGTCACGGTTACGGAACGCCTGCCGCGTGCCAGCTCTCGCCTCGCAGCGGGCGGGTGGAAGCGTCTGCGCGGCCTGCGGCCGCGGCGTGGCGACGCGTCCGGCCGAGGTGCGGCATGAGCGAGGGGCTGCCCCTACGCCTCGGGATTCTCGACCAGTCGCCGATCCGGCGCGGGGGGACGCCTCGCGAGGCGTTGCTCGCGACGATCGAGTTGGCGACGGCGGCCGACCGCCTGGGTTACTCGCGATACTGGGTGGCGGAGCACCACAACACCCCGACGCTCGCGAGCGCGTCGCCGGAGCTGCTGATCCCGCTGATCGCCTCGAAGACGGAACGCATCCGCGTCGGTTCGGGCGGCGTGATGCTGACCCACTACAGCAGCCTGAAGGTCGCCGAGACGTTTCGGATGCTGGAGGCCTTGTTTCCGGGCCGCATCGACATGGGGCTGGGGCGGGCACCCGGCAGCGACCGGCGAACCGCAGCGGCGTTGCAGCACGGGCCGGGAGCGTTGCCCCTGGAGGCGTATCCCGAGCAGGTGCGTGATGTGCTGCGATACATGCTCGACGAGGTGCCGGCGGACCACCCGTTCCACGGAATTCGGGCGGTGCCCGCGGGGCCCTCGATGCCGGCGCCCTGGTTGCTCGGTTCGGCGTACGACAGCGCTCGCTTTGCTGCCGAGCAGGGGTTGCCGTTTTCGTTCGCGCACTTCATCAGCCCGATGGGCGGGACGAAGGTCGTGCGCGAGTACCGTGAGCAGTTCCGGCCCTCGGCGCTGTGCCCGGAGCCGCTGGTGAACGTGGGAGTCGCGGCGCTGTGCGCCGAGACGGACGCGGACGCTCACCGAATCGGGCTGAGCCGCCACCTCATGCGCCTGCGCCGCGAGCAGGGCCGTGCCTCGGGGGGCGTCCCGAGCATCGAGGAGGCCCTGCAAACTGATTTCACCGAGCCGGAGATCGACTACATCCGGTACCAGCAGAGCCTGACGTTCGAGGGCAGACCACAGCGTGTGGCCGCCGGGTTACGCGAGCTGGCCGAGGAGTACGAAGCGGACGAGCTGTTGGTGGTAACAATCACGCACGACTACGCGGACCGGCTGCGGTCGTACGAGTTGCTCGCCGAAGCGATGGGTCTCGCTCCTCCGGGTGAGGCCGTGTCGACCCAGCTGCAAGGCGGTGCCTGAGTCAGACGGCGGCGGGCGGCTCAGCGCCGTCGCCGACGCCGGCGCGGCCCCAGACGGTGCGGTATTCGGGGCCGCGGATGGCCAGCCGGAGTTCGTTCAGCTCGAGGACGCGCAGCTCGCGGAGACAGCGACCAGCCTCGACGAGGACGTCGGCGGCTCCGCATTCGAGCAGGCGACCCGTGACGCGATCCCAGACGCCCGTCTCCTCAAGTGCTCCGATACTGTGCGCCCAGGGAATCATCGTGAGGGACTCGGGGCGTGGGAGCTGCGGGCGGAGCCGTCGCAGCGACTCGTAGCGCTGGGCGGAGCTATCGACCATGGCGACGACACAAATAAGCGGGCCTTCGAGGGGCCCGCAGCGCATGTCCACCAGCAGCGTGCGGCGAAGCATCGGGAAGTAGAAGGTGACTACCTCCGCCTCCTCGACGTTCTGGTTCACCGCCTCAAGGTCGATGTCATATCCGCCGTCGATCACGTGTTTGCCCCCGCCTCGACCATGCGCAGGAAGCGATGGCGTCCCACGCGTACCTCGTCCCCCCCGTGGAGCACGAAAGCGAAGTCGGTGACGGTATTGCCGTTCACGCGCACCGCTCCCTGCGCCACCAGCCGACGCACCTCCGCCGCACTGGCGGCGAGGCCCGCAGTCCGTAGCACGCGATCGAGGCGGGCTTCGGCCTCGCCGTCGATCGTGAACTCCTGCATCTCTTCCGGCGTTTCGCCACGCTGGAAGGTCGACTCGAAGTAGGTCTGGGCTGCCGCAGCAGCCTCGAGGTCGTACATCAAGGCGGTGATCTCGTACGCGAGCCGCTTCTTCGCCTCGATGGGTGGCCCCGCCAACTGCGACTCTACCCCATCGGCGGGGAGATCGGTGAGCAGCGTGAAGTAGTCGCGCATGGCGACATCCGGCAGGGACATGACCTTGCCGTACATATCGTTCGGCGCTTCGTCGACACCGATATAGTTGCCGGTCGACTTCGACATCCGCTGGTGCCCATCGGTGCCCACGAGGATGGGCACCATCAGGACGATCTGTGGACGCTGGTCGAACTCCTCCTGGAGCTTGCGGCCGGCCATGAGGTTGAACAGCTGCTCGGTGCCGCCGACCTGGACGTCCGTTTTGAGGGCGACCGCATCGTAGGCCTGCATGATCGCGTACATGAACTCGTGCAGGTGGATGGCGTCGCCCCGCTCCATCCGCTTCGCGAAGTTGTCGCGCTTCAGGAACTCAGCCACGGTGAAGTGGGAGCAGAGGCGGACGACGTCGGCGAACGTCAGGGCGCCGAGCCAATCGGCGTTGTACTTGATCGTCGTGCGGGAGAGGTCAAGGATGCGGCCGGCTTGCTTCTCGTAGGTGGCGGCGTTGGCGGCGAGCTGCTCGGGCGTGAGCATCGGCCGCCGCTTATCCTTGTCTGAGGCGTCGCCAACGAGGCCGGTGAAGTTCCCGATGAGGAACGTGACGTTGTGGCCGAAGTCCTGGAACTGGCGCAGCTTGCGCATGGTCAGAGTGTGGCCAAGGGTGAGGTCGACCGAGGTGGGGTCGTACCCGCAGTAGACGCTCAGCGGCCGATCCTCCTCGAGGCGAGCGCGGAGCTCGCGTTCCATGTTGCGGCGCGTCATCTCGTCGCCGAACTCGGTGCCACGCATGAGCACTGCCATCTGCTCGTCCACGGGCGCCATGCGTCGGGTGCCGGCTGTCATGCGAAATAAGACCTTGTCGCTGCCACGTCCCGGGTGATCTGCGCGACCAGCGCCTCGACACCCTCGAACTTGCGCTCCTCGCGCAGGCGTTCGAGGAGGTCGATGGTCACGACCTGACCGTAGATATTGCCGTCGAAGTCGAGAAGGTGGGTTTCGACGCGGCGTGTGGTGCCCTCGAAGGTGGGCTGCACGCCGATGTTGGTGGTGCCGTGGCACATCCGGCCCTGCACCTCGGCGCGGGTGACGTAGACGCCATTGGGAGGGAGCGCGCGGTCGGCGCTCACGCCGATGTTCAGGGTGGGGAAGCCGATGGCGCGGCCCCGTTCGTCGCCGTGGAGGACCGGGCCACGGATGGAGTACGGACGTCCGAGCATGCGTGTCACCTCGGCCATGTCGCCCTCAGCGAGGGCGCGGCGGACGCGGGTGGAGGAGATGGCGTCCTCGGACTCGCGCTTCAGCAGAGGCACAGGGATGACCTCGAACCCGAGGCCCTTGCCGATTTCCTGGAGCCGAGGGACGGTGCCCTCGCGGCCCCGACCCACGGCGAAGTCCTCGCCCACCACGATGAGGCGCACGCGGGCTTCTTCGACCAGCACCCGGGCGAAGTCCTCCGCTGACACCTGTGAGAGCTCAGAGGTGAACTGGACGACCGCGACCCAGTCGACGCCGGTCGCTTTGAGCAGCTCCACGCGCTGCTCGAGCGTGGTGAGGTAGGCGAAGGGGGTGCCGGGCCGGAGGACCGTGACCGGGCTCGGATGGAAGGTCACGACACCGGTGCCGAGGCCGCGCGCTTTCGCCTCGGCACGCGCCCGCTCGATGAGCATCTGGTGGCCGCGGTGCACCCCATCGAAGACGCCGAGCGTGATCGCGTGATCGCCGGAGCTGACCGCGTGCCGTAGCTCGTCCCGAACGAGGAGCAATGCGACTCCTTGAGAAACAGTGTGTGGCGGGCGGATCGTAGCACCGCGCGAATCGCGCGTTCAAACGTGGTGGCGGGCCTACAGGCCGGTGAAGTCCTGGGCGATCTCCTCGGCGGAGGGTGGCGCGCCGCCGAGGACCTTCACGAGATCGATGTCGCCAAACGCCTCGGACTGACGCGCCTCGAGGTAGCGCGCCTTGACGAGCTCGAGCACGGCCAGGAACTCGACGATCACGGCGAGGCGAGTGCGGGCCGAGGTGATGAGCGAGCGGAAGGAAGTACTCCCGTCCCGGTCGAGCAGGTCGACCAGGGCCCGCACCCGGTCGGCGAGACGGACGGACTCGCGCGGCAGGCCTCGAGGGATTGGTTTCTCCGGTGGCAGCCGCTCCAATACCTCCCGCAGCACGTCCATCAACGAGTTCAGCGTCGTGCCATCGAGGCCGGTCGTCGGTGGGATCTCCGGCGGCGCTGCGCTGCGGCGGAAGACGGTGCGGCCCTCGGCTTCCAATTCGCGCAGATGCTCGGCCGCTTCGCGGAAGCGCCGGTACTCCTGGAGCGCGGCGAGCAGGGCCTCGGGGTCTGCCTCGTCCTCGGCGGCGGAGGGTTCGGCCTCGGGGTCGCGCGGGAGCAGCGCGCGCGACTTCAGCAGCAGCAGGCGGGCGCCGATGCCGATGAAGTCAGCGAAGGCATCGAGGTTGAGTCGCTCCGCCTCGCGGAGGTGCGCCAGGTACTGTTCTGTGACGGCGAGGAGCGAGACCTCGGTGATGTCGAGTTGGCGGTCCTCGAGCAGGGTCAGCAACAGGTCGAGCGGCCCCTCGAAGACGGGGAGCTGCAACACGAAGCCGCCGGGTGCAGCCTCGGAGGGCTGCGCCGCGGCGGCTTCGATGGCGTCCTGCTCGTCGGGCACGGATGGCCCGCCGCTAGGCGACGGCCACCGGTACGTCGGCGAAGGGGCGGCCGATGGAGGCGGCGAGCGCCGACCCCTCCCGCATCAGCTCGGCGAAGTTGGCCGGGGTGAGCGACTGGGCACCGTCCGAGAGCGCCTGGTCGGGGTTGGGGTGCACCTCGATGATGAGGCCATCGGCGCCGACGGCGATGCTCGCCATCGCCATGGGGCGGACGAGGTACCACTTGCCCGTGCCGTGGGACGGGTCGGAGATGACGGGGAGGTGGCTCAGCCGCTTCACGAGCGCGATCGCGTTCAGGTCGAGCGTATTGCGGGTTGCGGTCTCGAAGGTGCGGATGCCGCGCTCGCAGAGGATCACGTTCGGGTTGCCCTGGTTGAGGATGTACTCGCTGGCGAGGAGCCACTCCTCGATCGTCCCGGAGAGAGCGCGCTTCAGCAGGACGGGCTTGCCCGTCTTCCCGGCCTCCTCGAGGAGGACGAAGTTCTGCATGTTGCGCGCGCCGATCTGGAGGATGTCCGAGTACTCGGCGACGGCCGCGACATCGCGGACGGAGAGCAGCTCCGTGATGACCGGCATCCCGAACTCATCGCCGCACTGGCGGAGCAGCTTCAGGCCGGGCACACCAAGGCCCTGGAAGGCGTAGGGCGAGGAGCGCGGCTTGAAGGCGCCCCCGCGCAGGATGTGCGCCCCGGCCTCCTTCACGCCTCGGGCTGCGGCCCAGAGTTGCTCCTCGGTCTCAATCGAGCAGGGGCCCGCCATGACGACCGGACGGCCGCCGCCAATGCGGACGCCGTGCGACAGCTCGACGACGGTGTCGTTGGGGCGCACCTCGCGACTCGAGAGCTTGTACGGCTTCGAGACGCGCAGGACTTCCTCGACGCCGTCGAGGGTGGAGAGCTCGTCTTTGAGCTCCGGGTAGACCTGGCCGAGGACGGCGATGACGCTGCGCTCGACGCCGGAGATCTCCTGGGCACGCAGGCCGAGGTCCTGGATACGGGTGATCACGGCCGCCTGCTGCTCGGGCGTGCGGGTGGTGCTCATCACGACGATCATGCTGTTACCTCCGTGGGTTCGCTGGCGGCGAGGTCGGGGCGGAGCGCCTTCGCACCTCGCAGGTAGACGTGTTTGACCTGGTCGAGCCCCAGCTCGGTGTTGACGTGCATCAGGATGCGCACGCAACGGGCGAGACTGCCCGGAACGCCCATCTCGTGGCCGCACATGAGCGCGACGTCGGTCCAGCCGGCGGCGCGCGCGGCGACGGCTGGGAACTCGGCGTTCAGGTCGGGCGTGGTGGTGAAGATGATCGAGGCGACGTGGTCGTGCTGGATGTCATTCGCGCGGATCAGCGCATCGAGCAACTCAGCGGTTGCGTCGAGGATGGCCTCGCGGGTGTTGGCATCGGCGGTGGTAGCGCCTCGAAAACCTCGGACGAGCATGGGGCGGGGCTCCGATGTTCAGTGTGCGTGGAGCTGGCGTCCTGGTGAGCCCGCCCCAAACGACGCGGCCGCGGTCGGCCACGGGCGCGCGCAGACGTCGCGTGTGACGCGACGGTCAGCCGTTGCCCGGAGTGTGGCCATTCCCACGACCGGTAATCCCCTCCACGTACGCCCGCACGACCCTCGGGCGTTCTGCTCGCGGCGCCGAAGTCACCGCCTGCACGAAAGCGCTCCCGATCACGGCCGCGTCAGCGATCTGGCCCACGGACTCGACGTGTTCGCGCGTCGAGATGCCGAAGCCGACCGCCAGCGGTACGTCGGTCTGCTGGCGCACCCTCGCGAGGAACGCCGGCAGCTCGTCGGAGAGCTGACTGCGCGTGCCCGTCACGCCCGTGACGCTCACGCAGTAGATGAACCCGCTTGCGTGCTCGGCGACGAGCGCGATGCGCTCGGCGGTCGAGGTGGGGGCGAGCAGGTACACCATGTGCAAGCCCGCGGCGCGGACGAGGGGCTCGAATTCGCCCGCCTCGTCCGGGGGCATGTCGACGACGATGAAGCCATCGACGCCCGCCTCGGCCGCGTCGTGCACGAATCTGTCCAGCCCGTAGGCGAACAGCGGGTTGCAGTATCCCATAAGAAGTAACGGGATGCGAATGCCGGCGGCGCGAATAGCCCGCATGGCATCGAGGATCGCGGGGGGCGTCACCCCCTGCTCGAGGGCCTGCTGGTAGGCGATCTGGTTCGTGACACCGTCGCCGATGGGGTCGCTGAAGGGGACGCCGATCTCCATCGCGTCCGCCCCGCCCTCGACCGCGGCGCGCACGATCTCGAGGGTGGCGTCCGGCTCCGGCCAGCCACCGGGGACGAAGGGGATGACGGCGGGGCGGCCCTCGGCGCGGGTACGCGCGAACATCTCGGCGAGGCGGTCGGTCATGCAGGCGAGGGTAGCAGCGCGCGGATTGGGATGCGAGGCAGCCTAGTTGCCGGCCCCCGCGACGCTGAGCGCGAACGAGACGCCGTTCACGAGCATGTGCGTGAGGATGGGCGTGAGCAGCGAGTCAGACTCCTCGAAGCCCCAGGCGAAGAGGGCGCCGATGAAGGCGAACGGCAGGAAGACGCTGAGGTTGCCGTGGAAGGCGCCGAAGACGAGGCCGCTGAGCGCCATCGAGGGGAGCAGCCGCCAGTAGCCACGCATTCCTCGGAAGAGTAGCCCGCGGAAGAAGAGCTCCTCACTGACGGGCGCGACGAGGACGACGGCGACGCCCAGCACGATGAGCAGCGGGACGCTGTCGCCTTCGACCGGCAACGGGTTGCCCTCGCTCAGCCTCGAGACGTCGAGTCCGGCGCGTTCGAGCAGGACGAGGACGATCTGATAGGCCACGAGGATGCCGTAGGCGCCGGCCCAGACGAGGCCAAGGAAGCCCCAGCGGCGCGGCAGCACAAAGCCGAGGTCGCGGAACCCGAGGCGTCGCCTGGAGGCGAGGAACAGGACGGTGGCGCCAATGAGCAGCTCGAAGAAGAGGGTGGCGACGACGCCGGGCGTGTCGGTGTTGTCGTCTCCCGTGGCCCCCACATAGACGCCAAGGCCGACCACGACGATGAGGAAGCCGGCGACGACCATGCCCAGCCCGCCGAGAATGTCGCGGGCTCGCCAGATGCGCGGTCGGAGGGGGCGGGGCGGAGGCAGTGTGAGTTCAGGCGGCTCCGCGAACACGCATCGAGCGTATCACGAGCAAGGACGGCGGCGCGGGCCGCCTCGCGAGAGGCCCGGTGAAGGAGTCCGCCCTAGAGGGTCACGCCGAGGGCGGCGGCGACGGTGCCCATGTCCTTGTCGCCGCGGCCGCTGAGGTTCACCAGTACGAGGTCGTCGGCGCGCAGCGCTCCCTGCAGCTTCAGCACCTGGGCGATGGCGTGTGACGACTCGAGGGCGGGGATGATGCCCTCGAGGCGCGAGAGCGCCTGGAAGGCGGCGAGCGCCTCGGTGTCCGTCACGGCGCGGTACTCGGCACGCTCGGTGAGCTTGAGCCAGGCGTGTTCGGGGCCGACGCCCGGGTAGTCAAGGCCAGCCGAGATGGAGTGCGCCTCGAGCACCTGGCCCCACTCATCCTGCAGCAGGTACGACTTGGTGCCGTGAAGCACCCCGGGACGGCCCGCGTTCAGTGTGGCGGCATGGCGCGCGTTGAGGCCCTCGCCGGCCGCCTCGACGCCGATGAGGCGGACCGGGTCCTCGATGAACGCGTGGAAGAGGCCGATCGCGTTCGATCCGCCGCCAACGCAGGCCACGGCGATCGTGGGCAAGCGGCCTTCCTTCTCGAACATCTGCTCGCGTGCCTCGCGGCCGATGACGGACTGGAAGTCGCGCACGATGAGCGGGTACGGGTGGGGCCCGACGACCGAGCCAATGATGTAGTAGGTGTCGCGGACGTTCGTGACCCAGTCGCGAATCGCCTCGTTGGTGGCGTCCTTGAGGGTGCGGGAGCCCGAGTCGACCTGGCGCACTTCGGCGCCCAGCACCTTCATTTTGAACACGTTCAGGGCCTGACGCTTGATGTCCTCGGCCCCCATGTAGACGACACAGTCGAGGCCAAAGAGCGCGCAGGCGGTGGCAGTGGCGACGCCATGCTGGCCCGCGCCGGTCTCCGCAATGATGCGGCGCTTGCCCATGCGCCTCGCGAGGAGGGCCTGAGCGAGGACCGCGTTGATCTTGTGCGCGCCCGTGTGGTTCAGGTCCTCGCGCTTGAGGTACACCCGCGCGCCCACTTCCGCGGAGAGCCGCGAGGCGAGCGTGAGTGGCGAGGGACGGCCGACGTATTCGCGCAGCAACGTCTCGAGCTCGGCGTGGAAGGCCGGGTCCTGCTTCGCCAGCTCGTACTCCGCCTCGAGCTCCGCGAGCGCGGGCATCAGTGTCTCGGGGACATACTTGCCGCCGAACTCGCCGAAGTGGCCGCGTGCGTCGGGGAGGTTGGTCACTGGTCCGCCTCTCGGACGGCGCGCACGAAGGCGCGCACGCGGTCGTAGTCCTTGCGTCCGTTCGTCTCAGTGCCGCTGGCGACGTCGACGACCCATGGGCGCACGCGACGCACGGCCTCGGCCACGTTCTCGGGGTTGAGGCCGCCGGCGAGCACCAGCGGGATGCGAGCCGCGACGAGGCGCGCGACCTCCCAGTCGAAGGTCTGGCCACTGCCGCCTCGGTACGGGCCGTGCGCCGAGTCGAGCATCAACGCGATGGCGAAGCCCGGCTCGACATAACTCATCGGGTCGGAAGGCGAGTCGAGTGGCGAGACGTGGACGACCTGGATGACCTGCTTGGCAACCAGCAGGCAGTCCTCCCATGTTTCATGACCGGAGAGCTGCACCAGATCGACGCCCGCCTCCTCGGCAATCTCGTTGACCTCGTCGACGGACTGGTCGGCGAAGACGCCGACCGTGAGCGGGCGCTTCACTTCGAGGTAGGACTCGAGGACGGAGGCGCCGTGGCGGAACCACTCGCCGACCTCCTCGCGGACGTGCGGCTGCGCGGGCGGCGGCATGATGAACTCATGCTCGGAGAGCGGCCCGCCGAGGGCGCGCACCATGGCTCGCGCCTCGTCGACGTCCACGCGGCGCGGGGAGTTCGCGAAGATCATTCCGACAAAATCGGCGCCCGCCTCGGCGGCGGCGAGGACGTCCTCGGGGCTGCGGTTGCCGCAGATCTTGGTCCGGGTCACGACGCGACCCGCTCGCCGACGAGCATGAGCTCGTGTGCTTTCGCCTCGACGTCGCCGGACCTCACGAGGGCTTCGCCCACCAGTATGGCGTGCGCGCCGGCGGCCGCCATGCGGCGAGCGTCCTCGGCGGTGTGGATGGACGACTCGGCGACGAGCGTCGTGCCCGCCGGCACACAGCGCGCCAGGCGTTCGAAGGTCCCGAGGTCCTCGCGGAAGTCGCGCAGGTCCCGGTTGTTGACGCCGATCACGCAGGCGCCGGCGGCCAGGGCCGCCTCGACCTCCGACTCGTCGTGCACCTCGACCAGAGCCTCCAGCCCCTCTTCATGGGTGAGCGCGATCAGGTCGGCAAGCGCGGCGGGCTCCAGCATCATGACGATGAGCAGCAGCGCGTCCGCTCCGTTTGCGCGCGCCTCGCGCACCTGATACGGGTCGAACAGGAAGTCCTTGCGGAGCAAGGCGGGTCGGTCGAGGTCATCCCCGAACTCCTCGCGGGCGGCACGCAGATCGGCGATGTGGCCGGCGAAGAACGTCGGCTCGGTGAGCACGGAGACGGCGCTCGCGCCGGCGGCGGCGTAGCGCCGCGCCTGCCGCGCCGCGTCGAGGTCGGCGTCGAACACGCCCTTGGAGGGAGACGCGCGCTTCACCTCACCAATCAGGCGCAGGGCGGCCGTCGCCGGGCTGGCGTGGCGGCCCTGCCGCAGGCGCGACGCGAAGTCGACCGACTGACCGGGGAGCGTAGTGGCCAGATCGAGGAGTGCCTCCTCGGAAACGGCGCGCCGGTCCTCCGCGAGGCGTTCGCGGCGGTCCGCCACGATGCGGTCGAGGACCGTGCCGGTGGCGCGCGTGCTCGGCGTCGTCATCTCGGTTACTTCGCCGCCGCCACGCGGCGTGTCGCCTCGACGAAGGCGCCGAGCTTGGCGGCGGCGTCGCCGCTCTCGATGGCCTGGATGGACATCTCGACGCCCTGGCGCATCGAGGCCGCGAGCCCGCAGACGTACAGGCCCGCGCCGGCCTGCGCGACGACGAGGTCGCGGAGTGCCGAGGGACCGCTCGCGGTCAGGGCCTGGCGGACCAGGGCGGCGTTCTCGGTCGGCGAGCCGCCGTCGATCGCCTCGAACGGGTGGATCGAGAGACCGAGATCGAATGGGATGACGGTCTTCTGGGTGACCTCGCCGCCGCGCACTTCAAAGACAGTGGTCGGGCCGCTCACGCTGATGTCGTCGAGGCCGTCATCGCCGCAGGCGACGATCGCGTGGCGCATGTTCAGCCTCGCGAGGACGTGGGCGAGGCGTTCCGCGAGTTCGGGGCTGGCGGCCCCCATGACGTGGCACTTTGCGCCCGCCGGGTTGGTCAACGGGCCGAGGATGTTAAAGACGGTGCGGAAGCCCACCTCGCGGCGGAGCGGGCCGGCGAACTTCATGGCGGGGTGGAAGGCCGGCGCGAACATGAAGCCGATGCCCACCTCCTCGATGCAGCGGGCGACCTGTGGCGGGGTGAGCTCGACGACGGCGCCGAGCGCCTCGAGGAGGTCGGCGGCGCCGGACTGGGAGGTCATGGCGCGGTTGCCGTGCTTCGCGACCTTCGCGCCGGCCGCGGCCGCCACGAAGGCGGCCGTGGTCGAGGCGTTGAACACCTTCTTGTTGGAGCCGCCGGTGCCGCAGGTGTCGAGCAGGGGCGCGACGGTGGTATCGACGCGGAGCGCGGCCTCGCGCATGGCCTTTGCCATCCCGGTCAGCTCATCAACCGTCTCGCCCTTCACGCGGAGCGCGGTCACGAAGGAGCCGAACTGGGAGGCGGTCGCCTTCTCGCCCTCGGCGAGGTCGAGGCCGGCGCGCATGATGTCGCCCATGGCCTCGTAGGCCTCGTGTTCGGTGAGGTCGCGGCGTTCGTCGACGAGCGCGGCCAGGGCCTCGCGGATCACGAGGCGGCTCCCGCGGGCGCGGGCATGCGCATCTCGAGGAAGTTGCGCAGCAGGTCGTGACCGACCTTCGTCATGATCGACTCCGGATGAAACTGCACGCCCTCGACGAGCATCGTGCGGTGGCGGATGCCCATGATCACGCCGCTCTCGGAGGTGGCAGACACTTCGAGCTCCTCCGGCACTGAATCGGGCGCGATCGCGAGCGAATGATAGCGAATCGCCTCGAAGGGGTTGGGCAGGCCGGCGAAGACACCCTTGCCGTCGTGGGTGACCATCGAGGTCTTGCCGTGCATGATCTCGCCCGCGGAGACGACGTCGGCGCCGAAGGCCTGCCCGATCGCCTGATGACCGAGGCAGACGCCGAGGAGCGGGACCTGGCCGGCGGCCGCCTTGATGAGGTCGACCGAGATGCCCGCCTCATCGGGTGTGCAGGGGCCCGGCGAGATCACGATGCGCTCGGGCCGCATCGCGAGGCAGTCTTCGACGCTCACCTCGTCGTTGCGGTGGACGCGCACGTCGGCGCCAAGCTCCGCGAGGTACTGGTAGAGGTTGTAGGTGAACGAATCATAGTTGTCGATGAGCAGCAACATCAGGCGCCCCCTCCGCTGCGGGCGTGCGAATGCATCTTCTCGAGCTGACCGGCGTGCTCGCGGTCGTGAGCCGCGATGATGGCGATGGCCTCGCCGACGCGCAGCGCGCCGCCTCCACCGCGGCTGCCGTAATGCGCGAGCTCGGCTTCGACCATGCCGCCGATGGTCTTGAGTGAGTCGGTCTGGACCTGGTCGAGGCGTGCCGTGACCTCGGAATCCATCGGCCGGGCGCGATAAGCCCGGTCGGCGTCCCACTGTTCGGCATTGAACGGCCGCCAGTGGTGCGCCTCCAGCGATGTGAGCTGGCGAGCCTCGCGCAGGTAGTACGCCTCGGCGCTTGCAAGGTGCGCGAGGACATCGACGGGCGCCCAGTCGCCGTCGAGCGGGCGCGTACGGTCGCGGTCGGGGATCGCCGAGTAGGTGCGCAGCAGATCGGCGCGCGCCTCGACGAGCATCGAGGCGAGACGTTCGGGGACGACGTCGTCGGGGACCGGGGCATCCTCACCCCGGAGCCAGGCGGCGACCTCGGGGACGGCGTCCACGTCCTCGAGTGCGTCCGGACGCACCCAGGCGGCATCCTCGTAGTCGCGTTCGGCGTAGCGGGGTTCGCCGGACCATCCGATGGCATCGAAGACGTTAATCACGATGTCGAAGCCGCCACGTTCGAAGGTGAGCGTCTCGGCGAACTGGAACCAGCCCGGGTCCATGCGCAGTCCGTCACGCACGACCTGCGAAGCGGTGGCTTCGGCGGTCGCGTGCTCGTGCATCTGGGCCATGGGCAGGGACCAGGCGCCCACCCCGAGGCCGGCGGCGGGCCGCACCAGCAGCACGGCGTCGTCCGGCCGGCGGATGCGGACGGCGGAGGCCACGATGGTCTTCGTTTCGGGGGTGACCATCAGTAGCCCAGGCTCCCCGAGGTCGCGCGCTCGCCTCGTTCGGCGTCATCGAGCGCGGCAAGCAGGGCGCGCGCCTTGTGCTGGCACTCCTCGAATTCCTTCACCGGGTCAGAGTCGAAGACGATGCCCGCGCCGGCCTGCACGTGCGCCCAGCCGTCCTTCATGACGAGGGTCCGGATCGTGATGCACGTCTCCACGTTGCCCGAGAGATCGAAGAAGCCGACGCCGCCGGCATAGGGGCCGCGCCGGTCTGGTTCGAGCTCCGCGACGATCTCCATCGCGCGGATCTTCGGCGCACCGGAGACGGTGCCCGCGGGGAAGGCGGAGCGGAGCGCCTCGTAGGGGCTCGTTCCTTTACGGAGTTTGCCCTGGACGTGGCTGACGAGGTGCATGACGTGCGAGTAGAACTCGATGTCGAAGCGCTGTGTGACCTCGACGGAGCCGGGCTCGGACACGCGGCCGACATCGTTCCGGCCGAGGTCGAGGAGCATCACGTGCTCGGCGAGCTCCTTGGTGTCGTGGCTCAGCTCCTCGGCGAGGCGTTCGTCGTCGAGAGGCGTAGCGCCGCGCGGACGGGTGCCGGCGATCGGGTGCACGTCCACTTTCCCGTCCTCGACCTTCACGAGGAGTTCCGGAGATGCGCCGACGATATACGCGTCTCCGAAGCGCAGGAAGTACATGTACGGCGAGGGGTTGATCGCGCGCAGCGAGCGGTACACCTCGAAGGGGTGGGCGCCGGTCTCGCGCGAGAAGCGCTGCGAGAGGACGGCCTGGATGATGTCGCCGGCCCGGATGTACTCCTTCGTGCGGTCGACCGCGGCCAGGAAGTCCTCGCGCTTCCAGTTGGACATGACGTCTCGCCCCGTGGGGCCGTCGCATGGCTCGTACGGGAGCGCCGCCAGCGGCTGCTCGAGGCGCGCGACGAGCTGGTCGATTTTCGCGCGCGCCTGCTCGTAGGCCGCCTCGATGTCGCCGTCGAGGCGGACATGGGCGACGACTTTGATCTTGCGCTGCAGGTGGTCGAACACGAGCAGGTGGTCGGTGAACATGAGCCACGACTCGGGCACGCCGAGCACGTCGCGGTCGGGAGCGGGCACGCGCGGTTCAAAGTGACGCACCACCTCGTAGCCGAGGTAGCCGACGGCCCCACCGTGGAAACGCGGCAGGCCTGGTACGTCGACCGACTTGAAGCGGCCGAGCTCTGCCTCGACCTCGTCGAGGGGGTCGCCATCCTCGAACTCCCGCGAGATGACGCGGTACGGCTCGGTGCCGATGAAGGAGTAGCGCCCCACGCGCTCCCCACCCTCGACGGACTCGAGCAGGAACGAGTACGAGCCGCGGGCGACCTTCAGGTAGGCGGACACGGGCGTCTCGAGGTCGGCGCGCACCTCGCGGTAGATGGGGACGATGTTGCCGCGTCCGGCCATGGCGCGGACGTCGGAGAGAGCCGGGATGTACTGAGTCATCGCGCTCTGGGTCATCGTGTTCTGGGTCATCGGGAGCCTCGACTTTCGGTCGGAACGGACATGGATGGATGGCCGGCGGAGCTGCGCCAGCACCAGCCGTGCCAGGACCAGCGTCCGAGCGATGCCGTGTGCGTGCGCGCTGCCAGCGGCCTGCGTCCCATGCCTCGACGCTCCTTTCGCTCGCCCCGGCGAGCTGCCTACGTGTACACGAGGCGCATGGCCTCGCGGACTTCGGCGATCGTTTCCTGCGCGATCACGCGCTCGCGGCGGCTGCCCTCCTCGAGCACCTCAGCGGCGTAGCCGGGGCGCTCGAGGATCTGGGCGCGTCGCTCGCGGATCGGGTCGAGGAAGGCATTCAGAGCGGCGACGAGCTTGTCCTTCACCTCGCCGTCGCTCACTTTGCCCCGCTCGTAACGCTCCTTGAGGTCCTTCACCTCCTCGACGTCCGGGTTGAAGACGTCGTGGTACAGGAAGACCGGGTTGTTTTCGACGATGCCGGGGTCGGTGGGGCTGAGGCGCGGGTTCTGCCCCGTAATGTCGGTGACCATCCGGCGGACCTTCTTCTGGACCGTCTTCGCGTCGTCCGAGAGGTAGATGGCGTTGTCCAGGCTTTTGCTCATCTTGGCCTGGCCATCCAGGCCGAGCAGGCGCGGGACGCGGCCGACCTTCGCCTGGGGCTCGGGGAAGATCTCGCCGTACTGCCGGTTGAAGCGGCGCGCGATCTCTCTCGTCAGCTCGATGTGAGGGAGCTGATCTTCCCCCACCGGGACGAGGTTCGCCTTCGGCAGCAGGATGTCCGCGGCCTGGCTCAGCGGGTAGTTGAAGAAGCCCATCGTGATGGTTTCGTGGGAATCCTCGAGCTGCTGCATCTCGCTCTTGAGCGTCGGATTGCGGTCCAGCCAGCTCTTCGGGGTGAGCATGCTGAAGTACAGCGTCAGCTCCGCGTGCTCCGGAACGTAGCCCTGCACGACGAACGGCGACCGCTCGGGGTCGAGACCGACGGAGAGCCAGTCGACGGCGACGTCGATGACGGAGCGCCGGATGCGCTCGATCTCATCGAGGTGGTCGCCGAGCGCCTGGTAGTCGGCGATCAGGAAGTAGCAGTCGTACTCGTGCTGCAACTCGAGCCAGTTCTCGAGCGCGCCGACGTAGTGACCGAGGTGGAGCGGCCCCGTCGGCCGCATCCCCGTCAGAATTCGCTGTCGCGCCACGTACTCCTCCGACTGCCGCCCGCGAACGGGCACAAAAAAGACCATCGCCTGGGGCGATGGTCCTCGCGGTGCCACCCAAGTGCCGCGCGGGACTCGATGGCCTCGCGCGCTCATTCAAGGCACGGCCGCCGCCGAAGCGGAGCGATGCCCTGGGCCTGGATAACGGCGCCCACACCGCCGGCGCCTACTGGCCGGCTTTTCGAGTTGCCTCGATGGCCGGCGGTTCGGGCCGGGACTCCCGGGTCCATTCAACCGTTGCTGGACGGGTACCGGGCTCGCACCTTGCCCCGGCTCTCTGCACCCACGGTGTGGGAAACCCCGCTGGACGGCCTACTAGTCCCGTTCGGCGTCTGTACGTATTCGTAACGACGTTGCTTCAACGGTAGGGCGAGGCGGCGAGCGCTGTCAACGTCGCGTAAGGCGGCGCCGGGGCGTTAGTGCGCTTCCGCCCGGCGGACTGGCTGCTAGGCTGAAACGGCGCTCACCCGATCGAGGATTGAACGAGCGGATCAGGCTGTTGCGAAGTGGGAGCAGCCTGACTGCCCGAGGAGGTTCGAGGTGACTCGAAATCAGCTATTGACGGTGTTCGCGGGTCTCGTGATGGCGATCGCCGGGTTCGCGTTGTCCTCGGATTCGGCCAGCGCGATCGCCGCGAGCCAGGCCAACGTGGGATACGGGAAGTGCTGGCAGAACGGGTCGGGCAACTGCTACCACTGGGCGCGCACCTCACAGGGGCTGACGTTGCGGGTGGAAAGCGACGTGACGGGCGGCTGGAGCACGTACTTCAACCGGGCCATCGCGGACTGGACCTTCGCCATCGACGCGCCGGTAACCGCGGGCACCGAGCTGGTCCCGTTCTCGATGGTCGGGCAGAACAGCTACAAGACGAGCGCCAGCTGTGGCGGCATTACGGGTCTGACGAGGGTCTGCAACAAGGCCTACGGCCTGAACGGCTGGCTCGGCCTGGCCTCGATCTGGGTGGCGGCTGACGGCGAGCACATCACGGCAGGCACCGTGAAGCTGAACGACTCGTACTTCGGGACGGCGGCGCACGACACGCCGGCGTGGCGCAACCTGGTGTCCTGCCAGGAACTGGCGCACACCCTCGGGCTGGCGCACCAGGATGAGACGTTCGGGAACGCGAACCTCGGTTCGTGCATGGACTACACGAACGACCCCTCGACGAACCAGTACCCGAACGACGACGACCGCAAGACGCTCGCGAATATGTATGCGCACGGCGACAGCACGAGCACGGTGAGCGCGATCGGCAGCGGGAGCGCCAAGAACGGCGCTGGTCAGGGCCTGCCGGACGAGGACGCGCTGCCGCCGAACGCGAAGCCGTCACAGGGTGACGTGTTCGTGAAGCGGCTGCCGGACGGTGGCACGCTGATCACGCACGTCTTCTGGGTGGAGCGTGGGAGTCCGGGCCGGTAGACCTCGCGCTCAGGCGATGCTGAGCACGGCCACGCCAGTGACCACGAGCACGGCGCCGATCACGGTCGGCGCCGTGATGCGTTCCACGCCGCGCAGGAAGACCGCCGCGAGGACGAGCGTAAACAGCGGGTTGGTGGCCAACACCGGGGAGATCACGACGACCTCGCCACGACTCAGGGCCTGGAACATGAGGATCACGCCGGTGGCCGAGAAGGCCCCGGCGGCCGCGAAGTAGAGTCCGCCCGTCTTCAGGTCGCCCCGTACGCCCCGCAGGGAGCGGAGCGAGATGACGAGGAACCCCAGCGTCCCCCAGAACAGCGCGATGAACGAGCCGACCAGCGGCGGCGCGAGGTCGGACACGCCCTGGCGGGTGAGCACCTGGGATGAGCCGTACGAAGCCGCAGCAGCGAAGGCGATGCCGACCCCGAGCAGGGTCGCACTACGGATTCCGGTGCGTTCCTCGGTGGTGGTCGCCATGTCTCAGCCTGTCTTTGCGGTCAGGGTGACGTAGAGGCCGCCGATGATGAGCCCGATGCCGGCGACGGTCGCCAGGTGCAACTCCTCGCCGGTAAAGACCACCGCTCCGAGCACCGCGAACAGCGGTGCGGAGGCGAGCAACGGCGTCGAACGGCCGACGCCAAGGTGGCTCATCGCCAGGTAGTTCAGGAAGCGGCCCATGGGGAAGTTCAGGATGCCGATGAGCGCGAACATCGCGACGGCCTGCAGGGAGACATCGAGGAGTTCCGGCAGTTGCAGCGCGACGACCAGCACCGCCGTGAGCGCCAGCGCCGACACGAGCGAGATGAGGGTACCCACCGTCGGGGTCAGGTAGCGGAGGCCGGTGCGCACGAGCACCGCGCTGAGGCCCCAGCAGGCCGCTGCGACCAGGGCGAGGACGATCGCGAACATGGCGTCTCCTGCCTCGATGATGCCGCGCCGGGTCCCGGCCAAGGGGAGGCTCTGGCATACTCGATGCGAACACTACAGTGATTCGGGCGGCAGTGGTGCGGGGACCGGCTGCGCGCGCGTCGAGGTGACGTCGTGAAGTGGATCCTGGTGGCGCTTGTGGTTTCCACCCTCGGTGGCGCCGGCGTCGCCTTCGCGTCCTCGCTCGGGGTCGCTTCGTCGCATGTCACCGTGTTCAAGAACACGCTGCAGCCGACGACGACCACGACCAGTCTGCCGGTGCCGTCGATTACGGCTGGAAGTTCGGCGCAGGCCTCGGCCAGTTTGAGCTGGAGCGCCACCGTCGCGCCGGGCGGGTCGGTGACGTACACGGTGTACACGGACAGCGGTTGTGCGACGTTGTTTGCGACCGCCGGGACAGTGAGCGTGTCGGCGGGCATCGTGCCGGACTCGCCGCTGGTGCTGTTCAACACGGCGGGCAACTACTACTGGAAAGCCGCGTACAGCGGTGACGGGTACAACCAGCCCTCGTTCGACTGTCTCGCAACGCCGCTCGTGGTGAATTGAGACCGATTCCGAGCGAGCCACTCCCCTGGGACGATCCGCCGCCCCTCCCGCCTTCCCGACAACCCCGCGTACCGGCTCCAACTCGAGCGCCCCGACGTGCCCGGATGCTGCGATGGCTGCGACGGCTTCTGACGGTCAGCGTGACGGTGATTCTGATGGGTGTGTGGGCGGTGACGTTTCGCCCAACGTCGCTCGGCGGGCCGGCGACGTACATCACGGTGAGCGGCCAGAGCATGCTGCCGACGCTGCGCAGCGGTGACCTCGTGGTGCTGCGTGAGCGAAGCACCTATCGCCCCGGAGACATCGTGGCGTTTCGGATTCCGGCAGGGGAGCCGGGATCCGGGAACCGCGTCATCCACCGCATCGTGGGTGGGTCGGGGGCCGAGGGCTACGTTACGCGGGGCGATAACCGGACATCCGACGACCTGTGGCGGCCCAGGGACGCCGACGTCCTCGGGAAGCTGTGGCTGCGGGCGCCGGGTGCAGGCGCGCTGCTGCCGCGGCTGCGGGCGCCCCTGATCGTTGCGTCCGCCGCAGCCGCGCTCGCCGTCTGGCTCGTCTTCGACTGGTGGAAAAAGCCGAAGGCGGAAGAGTAGCGCTAGGCCGCTGGCGTGGGGTGGGCGTGCTCCTCGGGCTCATGCAGCCAGATGCGGCAGACAAGCCAGAAGGCGCCGGCCATCAGCAGCGAGACTGCGCAGACGAGGAACAGCGCGCGGATGCCCGTCTCCTCCGCGACCTGATCGTACGAATCGGTCCGGTTGATCACGACGTGGAGGAACAGGAAGGCGATCACGCCCGTGCTGACAGCCCACGCGAGCTTGCTCCACTTCCAGAGCGCGTGGCCCTCCATGAACTCGAGGGGCAGCATGTTGAGGAACAGTCCCTCGAGTCCACCGATGAACAGCGTCACGGCTACGGTCTCCGGGATTGCCGCCCACCAGGTCGTCGAGTGATCGTTGGCGTAATCGCGCAGCGGATCGACCAGCGCGAGCGCGACGAGGCTGAGCAACAGCACTCCGATGGTCGCGACGAAGACCAGTCGCCCCTGGTCTCTTGGGTCAGCTGTCGGGACGATCGCGCCGGCCACCACGCCGAGGACGATGCCCGGATGCAGGTCCGTGATGCGGGTGATGACCACTGAAAGGCCCGCGATCAGGATGCCGACGGGCAGCGGCTCGAGGTGCCCTACCGTGCCGACGGCGCGAGGGGCGACCAGGACCTGCACGCCCTCGTACAGGATGGTGAGCAGGCCCACGCCAACCGTCATGCTGATGATGAGCGCGGCCGTCGAGGTGTTGAAGCCAAAGTCCGGGTCGAGGCCGGAGTAGATGCCCGCCACGATCAACAGGATGATTCCGACCCGGACAAGGGACAGGATGCGGCCTCCTGCGCTCGCGACGCTGCTCCGACCCCAGAGGACGCTGAACGGACCGGCGAACCGGCTGAACATCCGGGCGAGGGCCCCGTGATTCTCCTCGAGGGTTTGGTTGAAGATGGTGGCCGACAGCAGGATGAGGAACAGCAGCCCGAGTGACATCGCCAGGTTGGTGGCAATCGTGATCGGGTCGCCCGAGAGCTGACTGAACGCGGGGAAGTCCTCGACGAAGTCGGACGTCGCCTCGTTCACCTCTGGCTTTGGCGGCTCCTCCCTGGTGCTCCCGGCCGGCGGCGGGTTCGTGACTGCCCGGGTTGGGGTCGGGCTCGGTCCCGGTGTCGCCGACGCGCCCGGCGTGGGCGAAGGCGTTGCGGTCGCTGACGGCCTCGGGGTGGGGGTTGAGGTCGGCAGGCTCGCAGCCACCGTCACCGCGGGCGCGGCGACCGTCGGCGACACCGGCGTGCTCGGGGACGGGGTGGGCGTGCGGGTCGCCGTCGGCGTGGGTGATGGCGAAGACGTCGGCGTGGGAGTCGGACTCGGCGTCGGGGTGGGCGTCGGTGTCGGCGTGGGGGTCGCGGTGGGCGTTGCGAGGGTGCCCGTGATCTGCACATGAATGCCAGTGACGTCGCTCACGAGTGGCGGACTGTCCATCGCTACCGTCAGTGTCGGACCGCTGATCGCGGCGCTTCCACTGGCGATCGTCGAACCGCCATTTTTCAGGCTGACGCTGGCCGTGCCGTTGCACGTGGAGGCGATGTCCGTGAGGCGGACAGCGCTTACTCGATAGGCCGGGGGGGAGCCGGTGAACGACAGGTCGTACGAGGCGTGGATGCCGTCCGGGTCGCAGCCGGCCTGCGCTTCGGCGGCGGTGGTGGAGAGCAGCAAGAGGGCGCAGCTAATGGCCGCGAGCAGGGCGGGTAACGCGAGACGGCGCACGCTAGGGGCCGACAATGATCACGACCTCGTGTTTCACGAGCGTGGCGTCGGGGAGGCCGGTAATCGCGACGCTCATCGGAGAGCCGGTCACGGTGACGGGACCGCCGTTGCCAATGCTGACCTCGTCCGCCCGCGTTAGATCGACGGTGAGCTGCCCGCCGACGCAGGTGGCGTCAATGTCGCTCAACGCGATCTGCGTGATCTGACCGCTGCCGTTGAGGGTGAAACCGTCGATCACGAAGCCGTTGTTGTCGCACTTCGTGACGGATTCGGCACCTGCCGTCACGTGTCCCGTTGAGGGGAGTAGCGCTGCGTTGACCGCGGCGTATGTCAGCGCCGATGTCCCCAGGACGAGTGTCCCCACAAAGATCCAGCGCCTGCGGCGGATCGCCGTCATCGCGTCCGCTACCGAACGCACCTAGAACGCAGCCGCTCGGCGTCCTGGGGCGTTATCAGCAATTGAGCCGATCAGGGGGCCGTGGTGCTGATTAGGATGTGAAGTCCGTACACATCTTCAGCATGGACAGGATGACTCACCCCTGTGATGGGAACGGCCGTGGTCCCCGGAGCGACGGTCACGGTCATCGGTCCGCCCGAACCAAGAACGACCGGGGTTGAGGAGTTATCGGTGAGGGTGACCTTGATCCGCTGACCAGCGCACGTCGCGTCGATGCTACTAACGTCCACCTTGTCAACGACGTAAGTCTGCTCGGTGGTGTTATATGAGGTTTCGTAGGCGGTGATCACGCCCCCGACCTTATCGCAGCTCGCGACGACCGAGTCGTCAGAACCCAAGTCGTCGGTGCCGAGGCCTCCCAGGGTTGCTGCGCTGGCGTAGGCGGCGGCGAAGACGGCGACTCCGACCGCCAGAGCGACGAGCAGCTTCTTCATCGGTGTCCCTCCGGGACTCAGCACAAGGATGAGCGGTAACTCCATGTTGTTTACGCGCTATC
>JAIBBD010000030.1 GCA_019694855.1 Dehalococcoidia bacterium | reverse complement strand
AGCTCGGCTCCAGCACCGCTGCGGCCTACCTGAACGACATCGTCGGCGCGAAGGAGCGCATGGCGGGCGCCGCGAAGGACATCAGCGGCATCGAGGTGATCGATGACCGCACGGTGCGCATCACAATTGACCAGCCGAAGCCGTACTTCCTCGCGAAGCTCACCTATCCCACGGCGTTCGTCATCGACTGTCAGCAGGCTCAGTCGAACCCGCGTAACTGGACGCGCCAGCCAAACGGCACCGGCCCCTACAAGCTGCGTGAGTGGCGCCTCGGCGAGCGCATCGTCCTCGAGGCGAACTCGCGTTACCACCTCGGCGCGCCGAAGGTGCAGCAGGTCGTGTATGAGCTGGCCGGCGGCTCGCAGCTCACGCGCTTCGAGAACAACGAACTGGACGTCGCCGGCGTCTCGGTCAACGACATCGATCGCGTGCGCGACCAGAACAACGCGTTGAACAAGCTCTACGTTCGAACCCCGGAGTTCTCGCTCGCGTACATCGCGTTCAGCACGACGACGCCGCCATTCGATGACCCGAACGTGCGGCGGGCCTTCGGCCTCGCTATCGACCGCAAGCGGGTTGCCGACGTGACTTTCTCCGGCATGCTCACGCCCGCCACGGGCATCCTGCAGCCGCAGCTCCCGGGCTACACGCCGGACGACAAGACGTTGCCGTTCAACCCCGACGAGGCAAAACGCGCACTGGCCGCCTCGAAGTATGCGGGCAAGATGCCGCAGATCACGCTGACGGAGATCGGCGGCGGCGCCGAGGGCAGCGTCGATACACAGGCATTCATCGAGCAGTGGAAGAACGTCCTCGGGGTGGACGTCCAGATCCGTCAGTCGGACGCGGCGACGTTCTTCGCGGACGTCGATGCGGGCAAGCTGCAAATGTTCAGCAGCGGCTGGATCATGGACTACCCCGACCCCGAGAACATCCTCGACCTGAAGTTCTACTCGAAGTCCTCGCTCAACGACATCGAATACTCGAACCCGCAGCTCGACAAGCTTCTGGAGCAGGCCCGCGTCGAGCGTGACCCCGCGGCTCGCCTCAAGCTGTACCAGGACGCCGAGAAGCTGATCCTCGGGGATGCCGCCATCCTGCCGTTGTACTTCTCGCAGAACCACGTCGTCGTGAACAAGGCCATCAAGGGGTGGATCGAACCGCCGATGATCATCCCGCGGCTCCGATTCGTCACGGTGGAACGGTAGGAGGCGGCCATGGCCGGCTACATCATCCGCCGGCTCCTGTGGCTCCCGGTCACGCTGCTGGCCGTCTCGTTCCTGACGTTCTCCATCGCGCGCTTTGGCCCCGGCGACCCGGTCTCGGTCGCCGCCGGCCAGATCCGCGACCCCGAGGTGCTGGCGCGCATCCGCGCCGAGCGGGGCCTCGATGGCTCGATCTTCGAGCAGTACGCGAAGTGGGTGGACCGTGCCGTCCGCGGTGACTTTGGGGAGTCCTTCGCGCAGCGCGGCTATTCCGTCCGCGAGATTATCTTCCCGAAGATGTGGGTGTCGGCGCAGCTCGGGCTCGTAGCGCTGTTCGTCGTGTTTGGGCTCGGCATCCCGCTGGGGCTGCTCTCGGCATGGTTACATGGCACGTGGCTCGACCCCCTCATCATCTCAGTGCTCCTGTTCCTGCGAGCGCTGCCGGTCGTCGTCGTGATTCCGCCGCTGATCTGGTTCTTCGCCGTGCAGAACAGCATCCTGCCGGTCGGGGGTTGGGACGGCATTTTCGACATCTGGTGGATCGCCGGCGTGATCGCCGTCCCGATCCCCGACCCGCACCTCTACATCCCGCTGGTCGCGCTGACGCTGCCGGGCTTCGCCGGCGTCGCCCGCCTCGTCCGCGTCACCGCGCTCGAGGTCTACACCGAAGACTACGTCCGCACCGCTCGCGCCAAGGGCCTGCCTGAGACTCGAGTGGCCGTGCGGCACGTGCTGCCGAACTCGTTGCTGCCGATCGTCACTGTTGTTGGCTTCGCCCTCGTCGGCATCGTCGAGGGCGCCTTCTTCACGGAGACGCTGCTGGGCATCCCCGGCATCGGCCGTCTCACGTTCGACTCCGTCGTGAGCCGTGACTACGACGTCATCCTCGCGACGACGGTCATCGTCGCCTTCCTGTTCGTGGTCATGAACCTGCTGGTCGAGATCGTGTACTCGTGGATCGATCCGCGAGTGCGACTCGGTGAGGCGGCGGTCGTATGAGCGTCGCGGCCGGTCAGTACACGGCTGAAGCCGAGGCCGTCGAGCAGTACGAGCGCCAGGCCGCTCGCAACCCCTGGCTGTTGCTCTGGGGCCGGCTGCGCAAGAAGCGCCTCGCGATGCTGTCGCTCGCGATCGTGCTGGTCATCTACGGCGCCGGCATCGCCGCCCCGCTCCTCGCCCCCTACTCCTACACCGAGCAGAACCTCGAGCGCGGTCTCGAGGGCCCGAGCGCGGACCACTGGCTCGGCACGGACCGGCTGGGCCGCGACATGCTCAGCCGCGTGCTCTATTCCGCCCGGACGACGCTCATCGTGACCGTGGCCGTCGTACTGAGCGGCACGCTCATCCTCGGCAACTTCCTGGGGCTGCTCGCGGGCTACCGCGGCGGCTGGATTGACAGCCTGATCATGCGGGTGGGCGACGTCTTCGCCTCCTTACCCGGCCTACCCATGCTGATCCTGCTCAATGCCACGCTCCTGCCGCGGGTCCTGCAGTGGGTCGGCTGGGTCGAGGATCACACCCCGATCAGCGGCCTCTCCAGCTCCGGCACCGCCTCGTACTTCACAGTGTTCGGCGCGCTCGCGCTGTTCTCCTGGGTGGGCACCGCAAGGCTCATTCGGGCGCAGGTGCTGCAGCTCCGGGAGCGCGACTTCATCCTGGCCGCCCAGGCTACGGGTGGCAGCACCTGGCACATCATCTGGCGTCACCTGATGCCGAACGTCTCGTTCCTGATCATCCTCGAGGTCTCGGCAGTGCTCGGATCCGTCGCCGGCTCCGAGATCCTGCTGACCTGGTTTGGCGTCGGCGTCCAGCCGCCGAACCCCTCGTTCGGCGCGATGCTCTTCGAGGGCTCGGGGGCGCGCACCTTCCAGGCGCACCCGCACCTCCTGCTCGTCCCCGCGGCGGTCGTGACCTCGCTGATGTTCGCCTTCGCCCTGCTCGGCGACGCGCTGAACGACGCCGTCCGCGGCCGCTAGCGCCTCGCGAGGCGCGCTCGCGCATCCTGCGCCAGAATGGGCGCATGCGCTTCGACGTACTGACGCTGTTCCCGGGGATGTTCGCCGGGCCCCTCGATGAATCGATCCTTCGCCGTGCGCGCGACGCCGGGCTGATTGAGGTGGTCTTGCACGACCTCCGAGGCTGGGCGACGGACCGCCATCGCACGGTCGATGACTACCCGTTCGGTGGCGGCGCGGGGATGGTCATGAAGCCCGAGCCGCTGTTCGATGCCGTCGAGGCGATCCAGCCGCTTGTCGAGCCACACGCGACCGTGGTGCTGATGACGCCCCAGGGTCGGCGGCTGGACCGCGCCCTGGTCGCGGAGCTGGTGGCGGTCCCGCGGTTGCTCCTCGTCTGCGGGCGTTACGAGGGCATCGACGAGCGCGCACGCGAGCACCTCGTTGACCTCGAGGTGAGCGTCGGCGACGTCGTCGTGTCGGGTGGGGAACTCCCCGCGATGCTGCTCATCGACGCGGTGGCCCGGCAGGTGCCCGGCGTCCTCGGCAGCGAGGAGTCGCTCGACGAGGAGTCGTTCGAGGACGGCCTGCTCGAGTACCCCCAGTACACCCGGCCGGCGGAGTTCCGGGGCTGGGCCGTGCCGGACGTGCTGCTTTCGGGCCACCACGCGGAGATCGCGAAGTGGCGGCGGCGCCAGCGACTGCTGCGGACGCGCGAGCGGCGCCCGGATCTCCTCGCCGTGGCGGAGCTGACGCCTGCGGAACGCGCCTGGCTGGCGACGCTCGACGCTACCGAATCGAAGCCGCTAGACTAGCTGTCTGCGGCTTCCGCCCGACCCGGCTTCACTCGCACACGAGGATTTGCATGTCCATCGACCTGAGCACCCTTGCGCCCCCGCGCAACGAAACGATCCCCCCGTTCAACCCCGGCGACACCGTGAAGGTGCACGTGCGTGTCGTCGAGGGTAACCGCGAGCGCATCCAGGCCTTCGAGGGCCTCGTGATCCGTCTGCGTCGTGGCCCGGCGGGTGACTTTACCGTCCGCCGTATCGCCTCGAACCGCGTGGGCGTCGAGCGCACGTTCCCCTTCAACGGCTCGCGTATCGACAAGGTCGAGGTGCTCCGTCGTGGCCGCGTCCGTCGAGCGCGCCTGTACTACCTCCGCGGCCGCACCGGACGTGCGGCGCGCATCAAGGAAGCCAGCCGCACGACGAGCTAGCGGCTCGTCTCGGAAGAGCTACGACAGAGCCCGCCGCAAGGCGGGCTCGTTGTTCCGCCGGTCAGCGATCGACGCCGGAGCCGTCCGCCGTCACGAGCGCGAGCGGCTGTGACACGACGAGGCGGAAGCGGCCGCGTCCGGTCTTCTCGATGCGAACGACGCTACCGCAGCGCTCATCGAGACGCTTGCGCAGCAGGATGAGACGCGCCTCGAGGTTGTCCTTGAGGTCGGGCAGCGCCAGCGTCTGGTCGAGCCGGATCTCCCGGTTGCTGAACTCGACGCGCCGCTTCTCCTGGTACTCGCGCAGCAGCCGCCACAGGATGCCGCCGGCGATCCCTCGAATCAGGTACTCGTTGTCGAGGAAGATGCTCTCGTCGTCGGGGTAGTACTTGACCTGCACGGGCCGCGGGTCGCCTCGGATGCGGCGGCGTTCGAGGATGGCTCGAGGCCGACAAGAGCTTCCATCGCGAGGGCGACCTGGCTTGCGAGGATGCCCATGAGCCATTCGTCTGTCGCCTGAAACGCGCCGGGCCGTTCACTCTGCAGCACCAGTACCCCGACGAGCTCGCGGTGCGCGAGCATCGGTGTAACCAGCTGGCTCTGTACGGACGGGAGTCCCGGCAGCGGGATGGAGTCGAGCCCCGAACCCTCGTCGCTGGATGAGGCCTGCACCGCGCGCGAGTACGCGAGCTCGCGAGCCATGTTCGTGACCCGCACGGACTGCCTGCGCGCCGCCGCCAGCCCGATAATTCCCTCGCCCAGTGCGACCTCGGAGCCGGCGCCTGAGGTGCTGTAGCCAGCGCTCGCGACCGTGTAGAGCCGCTCTCCACTCTCGTCGAGCAGCATGACGAAGGCGTGCGTGAACCCCATCAAATCCTGGCAGGCCTGTAGTGTCGCCTGCAGCAACTCGTCGAGGTCGTCCGCCTGGGCGACCGCCCGCGAAAATGCTTCGGCCGTCTCCAGGTCCGGCGTGCGCGGCGGTACGGGCTCGGGGAAGTCGCACGGGGCCATCGTGCAGCTAAGCACCCGGCAGACGTCGACGCCCTTGAGCTTGAAGACGTTCGACATGCCGTGCTGCGCCGCCACGGCATCGAGGTGCGTACGCATCCGCTCGAAGAGCGGGCCGTCGCTTTCCGTGTGCGTGTACTCCAGGTCGAGGAGGAACATGCGTCCCGTCTCGGGTTCGATGAGCCCGACCTGCGCCAGCGGGTTGACGATCGTGTTGTGGTCCGTCTTCTTGAAGAACTGGCGTGAGAGCGCGACATGGTCGTCGTCGATCCGGTGCACGATCGACAGGTACGTGACGTTCGGGGTGCCATCCGAGTCGACCGTGGCGATCGTCGAAGGAATGATGCCCTCGAAGCAGGTGGGGATGTCTCGCAGCCGCACATGCTCCTGCGTCGCGGTCACAGTGGCTGCCCTGCGTTCGGCCCCGGCGTCTGGTCGAATGCCTGCTCGATCTGAAAGTCGATGCGGATCACGTCCTCGGTCCACATGTTTCGGCCGAGCGCCGGCGGATCGTCGATCAGCGCGATCGAAACCATGAACGCCTCGCGATGCAGGCGCACCCACTCGCGGTCTTCCTCGCTCGCCTCGGACACGCCGAGCTGCGTGCCTTTGAGCTGGATCGAGCGGTACGAGATGGGGTCACCGATCGTCATCGCGATCCACCTGGTGCTGTGGAGGTCTGCGGTGGTCGTCGCGCTCCGAGCGCGGTCGATGAAGACCGTCGCGGTGGTGCCACCGGCTCCGATACGCGGCCCCCATGCGGTGTTCAGGTGCGGGTGACCGGCGGCGTCCGCGGTCGCGATGGACACCGCAACCCCTGATTCGATCAGTCCCCGCAGCTCGTCGCTGACGACGTACATCTCTCTCTCCACCAAGACGCCGGCCGGACAACGGAGGTTTCGAGGCGCGCCGCGGCCCCGAGGCAGAGCTTAGGAATCTTATCCGATCCGTTTAGCGTGCGTTTAGGAAGGGCTAGCGACCATTTAGGAACCGCCGATCGCCCGCACCGGGATGCTGGTCGTACAGCAAACGCGCGCACAGCGCGGACCCGAAGGAGGGGCATCACCATGGTCACCATCGAACGAACCGTTGGCATCGATCCCGAGAGCGTCGCAGCGCTCAAGGCCGTCATCGAAGGCGAGGTCATCACCGCCGAGGACGCCTCGTACGGGTCGGTTCGGCAGCTCTGGAACGCGGCGTTCCAGAAGTTCCCGGCAGTCATCGTCCGCGCTGCCACGACTGAGGATGTCGCGCGTGCCGTCCACTTCGCCAACGAGCGGCAGGCTGCTATCGCTGTCCGCAGCGGAGGTCACAACCTCGCCGGACTGAGTTCCAACGACGACGGCGTCGTCATCGACCTCTCGCAGATGCAGGAAATCGACATCGACGCCGACGCCCAGCGGGCCTGGGTGCAGCCCGGCGTCACCTCCGAGGTGCTCGCCGCCGCAACGCTGCCGCACGGTCTTGTCCTGACGACGGGTGACGCTCCGACGGTGGGCATCGGCGGCCTGACACTCGGCGGCGGCATCGGCTGGTTGGTCCGCAAGTACGGACTGACCATCGACCACCTGCTGGACGTCGAGGTGGTCACCGCGGACGGCCGCGTCATCGTCGCAAACGAGCAGCAGCACGCCGACCTGTTCTGGGCGGTGCGCGGCGGAGGAGGCAACTTCGGCGTCGTCACTCGTTACCACTTCCGGCTCGACCCCACCGGCCTCGTGCTCGCGGGGATGATCGCGCTGCCGATGACGGCCGAGGCAGTGCGCGGCTACGTGGACGTCGCGACGGCCGCTCCCGAGGAGCTGAGCACACAGCTGATCCTCGCGCCCGCGCCGCCCGCCCCATTCGTGCCCGCGGACATGGTCGGCACGCCGATCGCTGCCGTTGTCGTCTGCTGGTCGGGTGACCCCGAGCAGGGTCGCGAGGTGCTGGCGGGCTTCTCTCGGCTCGCGGGCGGTCCGCTGTTTGAGTTCGTCGATGTGATGCCGTACAACGCGCTGTTCGAGTTCCTGCGCGAGCCCACGCGCCCAGGGCTGTACAGCTCGACGCGTTCCTCGTTCATGCGCACTGTCGAGGACGGGCTCATCGAGGCGCTGATCGCAGAGGTGCCGCCCGCGATGTCGATCGCCCAGATCCGCGTCCTCGGCGGCGCCATGGCGCGGGTCCCGGCCCACGCGACGGCCTTCGCACACCGCGACAAGCCGTACATGCTCATGCTCGCGGGCGTCGACCTCGATCCGCAGGGCGCGGCCGACGCGGCTGCGTGGGTCGAGCGCACCTGGACGCGCGCCGAGGCATGGGCGGACGGGGTCTACGTGAACTTCCTCGCCGACCGCGACGGCCCCGCCCGCGTCCACGAGGCGTACCCGTCCGCGACCTACCAGCGGCTTGCCGATGTGAAGGCGAAGTACGACCCGGAAAACCGCCTCCGGGGCAACCAGAACGTCCGCCCGTCCTAGGGCGGCCATCCTCCACATGGAGCGGGCGCCGAGCGGGGCCCGCTCCATGTCCCACGATCGGCACTCCTCATGGGTCTATCATGCGCGCGAACAACGGCGGCCCGAGGGGAGACGGCGATGACGATGGCAGGCGCGCTACCCGAGATTCTGCATTCGGAGCGGCTGGATGAGCGCCGCTTTCGGTTCGGCAGCGTGGATGCCGAGGGCCGCGACGTCGTCTTCGGCGGTCAGCTCCTCGCGCAGATGATTACCGCTTCTGGCGCGCTCGCGGGCGGTAAGGAAGTGAAGACGATCCACGCCGTGTTCGTCCGGCCCGGCACGATCACGCAGCCCATCGACATCGAGGTAACGCCGGTCAACGCCGGTCGCACGTTCGCGAGCGACTCCATGACTGTATGGCAGGGCGACCGTCTCTGCGCGCGCGGTCAGGTGCTGTTGCACGCGCCTGAGCCGGACCTCATCCGCAGTGAGCTCGAGATGCCTGACGAGCCAGCCCCCGAAGAGGGGACTCCGTCCCGCGCCTTCGTCTTCCCGGGGGCGGAGATGCGGGTGGTCCGAGGCACAGGCGATAGCGCCCCGGGCCCGGCGGAGCTGTCGTTCTGGACTCGCTACCCCGCCGCCCCGGACGACCAGGTCGCCAGCCAGGCGATCCTCTCCTGGGCCACGAACGGCCTGCTCATCGGCACCGCCATGAAGCCCCATGGCCTCAACCTTGCCGACGCACATCGCACGATCTCGACCGGCGTCATCAGCAACACGCTCACCTTTCACGACGCCTTCAACGCTCGCGAGTGGCTCCTGCTGACGCACGACATCCCGTATGCCGGCCGTGGCCGCGTCTACGGGCGCGGTCACGTCTTCACCCGCGAGGGGCACATCGTCGCCTCGTTCGTGCAGGACAGCATGGTCCGAGGCATCGCCGCGGGCTCGACGCTCGACGGCCGCACCTCGATGTAGCGCGCGTTCGCGCGAGGCATCGACGCCCGCCTAGCCGAGACGATCGACCGTCAGTCGGTAGCCCACGTTCCGAACCGTGTCCACGCTTGCGCCTGTCATTCGCCGCAGCTTCGCGCGCAGGCGATGGATGTGGATGTCGATGCGCCTGCTTCTCAACTCGTCTCCACTGCTGCCGATGTGGCGTTGGAGCTCCTCGCGCGAGAGCACCCCGCCATTGGCGGCCAGCAGGGCGTGAAACATCTCGAACTCCGCGAACGTGAGGTCGACCGGCTCGCCGGCGACCGTGAGCGTGCGGTTACTAACGTTGAACTCGGCGTTCCCCACGCGGATCGCGCTCGACACGTAGGGGGTACGGAGTGCCCGCAGGATGCGCGGGATGACCTCGGAGGGACTGAACGGCGGCAGCGCGAAATCGCACAGGCTCCCGAGGTCCTCCCGTAGGGGCTCGTCCAACAGGGCCATCACGCGCCGCGTATGGGCGAGCGCCTGCATCATGTCCAGCCGCTGCCCTCGGTGGCTGCGCGCCGTCGCGCGCTCGATGCGAATGATGACCAGGTCGAGGTTCGCGTCGGTGGACCAGCTCGATGTGTTCGGATGCATTCGTTCGACGAGCGCGCCCTCGCGCAGGAGCGCTTCCTCGAGGTCAGACACGTCGGGACTCGCGTCGGCCACCAGCCCGAGGCGCACCCCGGCGAGCAAGCCACGGTCACCGAGGGCGGTCATCACGGCTCGTCTGCTTTCGTTCCGCCGCGCGTCGGGCGCGATGTGTAACGATTCGACGCCGCGCCTCGCCACACGTCGGCTCGCATCGTGCGGGAGATGCGGCTCGCGGCCCCGAAGCGCGCGGGGCCCGGCCCGCGCGCTCCGGCAGCGCTAGAGCGCCGCGACACCGCGCTCTCCGGTCCGGATCCGAATGACGTCATCCAGTGGGACAACCGCGATCTTTCCATCGCCGATGGTGCCCGTCCGGGCGGCGACCTCGATCGCATTGACGGCGTTGTCCACGAGGTCGTCGTCGACCAGGACCAGCACGGACGTCTTGGGTACGAAGTCGACCGTGTACTCGGCGCCTCGGTAGGTCTCGGTCTGACCGGACTGGCGCCCGAACCCCTGCACGTTGCTGACCGACATGCCGGTGACTCCCGCGGCGCGGAGCGCGTTGCGCACCTCGTCGACTTTGAACGGCTGGATGAATGCCAGGATGAGTTTCACGCTTGTTCCTCTCGTCGCCTCGGGACCGCTCTCGCTGGTTCCGGCGAGCCGAGCAGAGGGACCGGCGGTCACCTCTGCCCGGCTCGTCGCTCCACGCGTACTCGCGCGGATCATCTCGTCACGCTCCCCCGTCGCCGGCCGTCGGCGCGGGCCTCGGCGCGGGGACCGACATGCCACCGCCGTGGAAACCGCCGTGCGGCTGGATGACGAACTCTGAGTACGCCGGGAGACCGTGTTCGTGGCGGTCCAGTCCGCGCAGTTCGCCTTCCGCGTCGACGCGCAGCAGCCCGATCGCCTTGACGCTGTACATGAGCACCAGTGAGACGCCGAGGGTCGCCGCCGCCACACTGCCAACTCCGTAGGCCTGCTTGATGAGCTGCTCGGCGCCGCCCCCGTACAGGAGGCCCGTCACGACGCTGCTCGTGTCCGCCCCCAGAGGGCCGGGCAGCCCGAAGTCACCGGTGGCGAACAGCCCGAGGGAGAGCGTGCCCCAGATCCCCGCGAACATGTGCACCGGGACGGCTCCGATCGGGTCGTCGATTCGCAGGTACTCGAGCAAGTCGAGCCCGCCCACCACGATGGGCGCCGCCACGAGACCGATGATGAACGCGCCCTGCGCGTCGACCCAGTAACAGGGGCAGGTGATCGCCACCAGTCCACCCAGGAAGCCGTTCACGGTCAGACCCAGGTCCCACTTTCGCGTCCGGGCGTACCCGATGAAGAGCGCGCCCAGCCCGCCTGTGCAGGCCGCCATCGTCGTGTTGAAGGACACGCGGCCGATCCCCTGCATATCGAGCGCGGACAAGGTGCTTCCCGGGTTGAATCCGTACCAGCCGAACCAGAGCATGAGGCCGCCGATGGCCCCCAGCAGCAGGTTGTGTGGGGGCATCGGGCCGCCCCCGTCCCGTCGGAAGACCCGGCCCAGCCGCGGCCCGAGCGCCAGCGCACCCGCCAGGGAGATCGTGCCGCCGATCGTGTGCACGACCGTCGATCCGGCGAAGTCTCGGAAGCCTCGCAGCGCCAGCCATCCATCGGGACCCCACGCCCAGTGGCCGATGATGGGGTAGATGAAGCCTGTCACCCCGATGCTGTAGACGATGTCTCCGACGAACCCACAGCGGCCCACCATGGCGCCGGAGGTGATCGTCGAGGCGGTGTCCGCGAACGCGAACTGGAAGACCCAGTACGCCATCAAGGGGACGCCCGTCGTGCCGTAGGTGTCCGGCAAGCCGTGCAGGAAGAATCCGTGCGTTCCGATGAAGCCGTTGCCTTCACCAAACATGAACGCGAAGCCGATCGCCCAGAACAGGACGCCGCAGATGCAGGTGTCGGCGATGCCCTCGACGAGGATGTTCACTGACTCGCGCTCGCGGGCGAACCCGGCTTCGAGCATGACGAAGCCGACCTGCATTCCGAACACCAGGAATGCCGCCACGAGCACCCACACGGTGTTCAGTGCGTTCACCGTCACCAGCGGGTCCGGTTCGCCCTCCGCGGCACTCGCGGTCTCCGGCGTGAGCCAGTGGACCAACATGAGTACGGCGAGGAGCCCGATGAGCTTCCCCCCCATGAGGAGTGCGACGTTGCGACGCACTACCGGGTTGCGCGCGCTCATCGCCAATCGTTCAACGAGCGGTCGTGGTTCCGCTTCCAAAGTGCGCCTCCATTCATCCCTCTTCCAGCACTGCCCCGGCGACGCTTCGCGCCGCCCGGGATGACTGAGGCCACCGTAGGTGCGTCACATTTCTTGCCCGTTGAAACGGTGTTTCGACGTGGTTATTTGAGTGTGTCCTGAATGTTTCGGGAATCCGAAAACGAGGGGCCCCGTCGTATGGTCCCTTCGGGCGGGGATTCGGCGGCTCGGCTTGCGGGCCAACCGGCGCAGCGGTATACGAGTCTGACTTCCACGACATACGCAATCCCGCAGCAGCGCCGGAGGGGGTTCGATGGCGGCACCACTCGAGGGCATTCGCGTCCTGGACCTGACCCAGGGCGTGGCCGGCCCCTTCGCGACCAAGCACTTCTCCGACTACGGCGCCGAGGTGATCAAAGTCGAGCGGCCCGGGCAGGGCGATATGGCGAGGCGGCTCGGCCCGTTCCCCGACGATCGGCCACACCTCGAGCGCAGCGGCATGTTCCTCACCCTGAATACCGGGAAGCGCAGCGTCACGCTCGACCTGAAGACCGCGACGGGCCAGCAGATCCTGCGCCGTCTCGCCGAGGACGCCGATATCGTCGTCGAGAGTTTCCGGCCCGGCACGCTCGAACGGCTCGGCCTCGGTCCCGATGTCCTGCGCGAGGTCAACCCGCGGGCGTCGCTCGTCCGCGTGTCCAACTTCGGCCAGACCGGGCCCTACCGTGACTTCAACGCCGACGACATGCTCATGTACGCGATGGGCGGCGTCCTCGCCGTCACTGCGGGCGAGGGCCGCGAGCCGGTGAAGATCGGCCTCTACGCCCCGCTCTTCCTCGCGGGCAACGTCGTCTCCGCCTTCGTGATGGGGGCCTTCTTTGGCGCCCGCCGTCGCGGGATCGGCGAGCGTGCCGACCTCTCCATCCACGAAATCCTCGCCAGCTCGATGGATCGAGGCGGCACCAACCTCGTCTCCTACGGCTACTCGGGCGCCCTGTACTTTGAACCTCGCCAGCCGCAGCGCAGCTCGGCGCTCCCGGCGGGCGTGTACCCGTGCCTCGATGGCTACATTCACATCCTTTGCCAGCTGCAGTGGTGGTCGCGGTTCTGCCAGCTCATCGAGCGGCCCGACTTGGTCAACGACGACCACCTTGCCCCAAACTTGCTCGACATCAACTACGCCCCCGAGGTGGACGCGATCTTCTTCCCCTGGCTGCTCCAGCGGACGAAGCAGGAGGCCATGGAGGCGGGTCAGGCGGTCGGGCTGCCGATCGCCGCGATCAACACAATGCAGGACGTGCTGAACGACCCGCAGCTAAACGCGCGCGGGTTCTTCGTCGACGTCGAGCACCCGGCGGCAGGCGCGGTCCGCCTGCCGGGCGTCCCGTTGCGCATGTCCGGCACGCCGGGCGAGCTGCGGCGAGCGCCGCTCCTCGGTGAACACACCTTCGAGATCCTGACTGAGCGCCTCGGCTACGACCCCGCCGACGTCGCCCGCCTCGAGCAGCAAGGAGTCATTTGATGACCAGCGACACCGGCGAGCGCATGTTGCCCCTCGAGGGCGTCCGAGTCCTCTCCCAGGCCATCGTCTGGGCTGGCCCCTTCGGCACCATGATCCTCTCTGACCTCGGCGCGGACGTGATCGAGGTCGAATCGATCCAACATCTCAACCCGACGCGCGCCGCCGTGCGGCACCTGCCTGACCTTTTCATGCAGAGTCCCACAGGCGCCGGCTACCTGAACCGCGACAACAGCGAGGGCTTCTGGAACCGCAGCGCGACCTTCAACTACGCGAAGCGCGGCCACCGCAGCATCACGCTCGACCTGCTGCGTCCCGAGGGCCTGGAGCTGTTCTATTCGCTCGTCCGCGAGGCGGATGTCTTCCTCGAGAACAACGCCGCCGACGTCGTCGAGGACCTGAAGATCGACTGGCCGCAGCTGTCGGCCATCAACCCAAAGCTGATCATGGTGCGCTTCCCGGGGTTCGGCATCAGCGGCCCCTACCGCCACTTCAAGGGCTACGGCGCGACGATGGAGGCGATCGTCGGCCACACCATGTTGCGTGGCTATCGCGACTCCGACCCCTCGGCGACGCCGCCGATTTACCACGGTGACCCGACGGCCGGCGCCACGGTCGCCTTCGCGATCCAGTCCGCCCTCTATGCGCGTGAGCGCACCGGCGAGGGTCAGCTCATCGAGCTGTCTCAGGGCGAGGCGATCGTGCATCACCTCTCGTACGCCCTGATGGATGCCTTCATGAATGACCGTATCCACGACCACTGGGGCAACCGCCACCCGTGGATGGCGCCCTACGGTCTCTTCCCCTGCAAGGGCGATGACCGCTGGCTCGCGCTCGCGGTCGACTCGGATGCCGCCTTTGCGGCCCTCGCGGGTGAGATGGGCAGGCCGGAGCTCGCCACGGAGCCGAGGTTCGCGGACGTCTCGTCGCGCTACCGCAACCAGGATGTGCTCGAGCCGCTGATCGCGGACTGGACGCGCCAGCATGATGACCACGAACTGATGGACCGCCTGCAGGCCGTCGGCGTAATGGCGACGATGGTGGCTCACCAGCCCGAGATGTTCCACGACCCCCAGCTGCAGGAGCGCGGGTATTTCATCGAGCTCGATCATCCGGACACTGGCCCGCGCCGCTACCCCGGCCCGATGGCGCACTTCGAGGTGAACCCGCTCACGCCCGTACGCGGCCGGGCGCCGCGCCTCGGCGAGCACAACCGCGAGGTGCTCCAGGACATCCTGAAACTCGACGACGCGCAGGTGCAGCACCTGCTCGATGAGCAGGTGATCGGCGACGTCTACCTCGAGAACGCACGCTGACCTCGAAGGTCAGCGTGCGCTGGTCTCGATCAGCGGCACCGTCGATGGTTCCCGTCCGAGGACGGGGTTCAACTCCTGGACGATGAAGCGGTCGAGGTCGCCCGACTTCTCGAGGCGACGCAGAACCGCATTGACCGCTTCGAGGTTCTTCGACCCCTTCGGCAATGCGATCGCAGCCCGCCGCTCGGGTCGGAATTGGGCCACCACCTCGAACTCCCCGCCCGAGGTCGTGGCGATCGTGAGGGCGGTCGGCAGGTCGAGCAGCGTGCCGTCGGCACGCCCATCTCGGATTGCCGCCAGGGACTCGTCGCGGGTGCCCACCACCAGCGCTGGTTTCGTGGGCCGTAGTTCGTCCCGGACGAGCGGCTCCTGAACCGTCGATCGCTCGACCACCCACTGCCGAGTCCGCGCCTCTTGCAGGTCACGTACCGTCGTGCCGCGGCGGACGAGCGCTCCGCTCGTGATCGCGAAGTACGAGGTTGAGAACGTGAGTCGCTGTTCCCGTTCGGGCGTCACCAGGACCTGCGAGATGGCCAGGTCGGCGTCCCCGAAGTCCGCCGCCGCGATACGGTCGAACGGCACATCCATCACCTTCAGCTGCAGCCCGAACTCGTCGGCCAGCGCCCTGGCGATGCGGTACTCCATCCCGCCGTCGAAGCCGCGGTCTGGCGTCCCGGTCCAGAAGCCCGGCGCGGGCAAACTGGTAATCACGGTCAGCTCGCCGGCGGTCGCCGAGTGGAACCCGTCATCGTCGCCGCAGGCCACGACGGTGGCGGTCAGCACGATCACGCTCAGGATGCCGGCGAGGCGCGCGGGAGCGCGGAACGTGAACGCCCGCATGCGGGTTCCTTTCACCTCGTGAGGAGCATGCGAGAGCGTACGTGAGTTCAACCTCATCCGCCGCTTCTCAGGGTCACTCGGGCCGGTAAATGGTGGGGTGCTATACTCATTTCGAACACACAACATGTAAGCGGTAGGGGACAGGGGCGCACCAGGTGGGTGTGACTACAGAGCGTTTGCCCCGTTCGCTCGTCGCCCTCGAGATCGAGGTGGACGACGAACGGCTCGAGGCGCAGATGGACAAGGCGGTTCGCCGCCTCTCGCAGCGCGTGCGGATCCCCGGCTTCCGTCCGGGCAAGGCGCCCCGACAGGTGGTCGAGCGCACCCTGGGACGCCCTGCGCTGCTTCAGGAGGCCCTCGAGGAGCTGCTGCCCGATGTCTACAACGAGGCCATCGAGAGCCAGGATATCCAGGCCATCGGGCAGCCCGAGTTTGACCTCAAGTCGACCGAGCCTCTCGTGGTCTCGGCGACCGTGCCTGTGCGGCCGACGATCGACCTGCGCGACTACCGTGCGCTGCGCGCGCCGCGCCCTGAGGCGCAGGCGCCCGATGGTCAGGTCGAGGAGGCGCTGACCTCGCTGCGACGCCGCTACGCCACGCTGGAGCCCGTCGACCGCGCGGTCGACTGGGACGATGTCGTGCGCGCCGATGTGACCGTTTCTCTCGAGGGGCAGACTGAACCCCCGCACGAGGAAGAGGGCGCGGAGTTCGCGGTGACCCGGGACGGCGTCGTGTCGCTGCCCGGCTTCCTTGACCACCTGATCGGCCTCGAGCGCGGTGGGCCCTACGAGATCGAGTTCAGCCTCCCTGAGGACTACCCCGCGGCCGAGTTGGCCGGCAAGCAGGCCCATTACACCGTCACGATTCTCGAGGTGAAGCAGCAGATACTTCCCGAACTCGACGACGACTTCGTGAAGTCGCTCGACGAGGACGGCATTGAGACCGTGGAGCAGCTGCGCGAACGTGTGACACAGAACGTCGAGGCTGGGGCGAAGGCCGAGGCTGACAACGCCTACCGGGAGGAAGTGCTCGACTTGCTGGTCGCATCCTCCGAGCTTGACTACCCCGAGATCCTCGTGGAACGCGAGATCGACCGCATGGTCGACCGTGAGTCGAATCATGCGGCCCACACTCGCGAGGACCTGGACCGCTGGCTCCAGGCCATCGGCCGGAGCGAGGACGAAGTGCGCGACAGCCTGCGGGCCCAGGCCGACCTCGCAGTCCGCCGCGCCCTCGTGCTCGGCGAGCTCGCCAGCCGCGAGGAACTCGCGGTGACTGAAGAGGAGATCGAGGGCGAGATCATGCGGATGGCGTCGCAGTTCGACATCCGCACAGCCGAGGGCCTCAACGAGGAGCAGCGCGACGCGATCCGCGCGATCTTCGATAGCCCCGACAACCGCGCCTCGATCAGCAATGAGCTGATGACGACGAAGACCCTCCAGCGCCTCGAGGAGATTGCCTCGGCGGCAGAGGAAGAGGGCGAGACGCGCACCCGCGGCAGCCGCCGTCGGCGCGGGGCCCGCGCCGAAGGGGACACCGCGGACGAAGGTGAAGATGGTGCGGAGGACACCCTGCCCGAAGGTGCAGGTGCCACCGCGGACGAGAGCGAGGGCGCAACCGGTACGCTAGAGGGAGACGCCGGCGCGTCTTCGCCGGAAGCTCCTCCCTCCGAGGCCGAGTAGTCGAACTCGCGACCGGAACGCAGCAAGAAAGCGCAGGATACGAGCACATGACACCGAGCGACTGGACCCAGCCTCAGAACATCGTCCCGATGGTCATCGAGACCACCGCACGCGGCGAGCGCGCCTACGACATCTACTCGCTCCTGCTCAAGGAGCGCATCATCTTCCTTGGCACGCCGATCGACGACCAGATCGCGAACATCATCGTCGCGCAGCTGCTGTTCCTCGACCGCGAGGACCCGGACCGCGACATCCACATGTACATCCACTCGCCGGGCGGCGTGATCACCGCTGGCCTGGCGATCTACGACACGATGAACCTCATCCGCCCCGACGTCTCGACGATCGCCGTCGGCGCGACCGCCTCGATGGGCACCGTGCTCCTCTGCTCCGGCACGAAGGGCAAGCGTTACGCTCTGCCGAACGCGACGGTGCATATGCACCAGGCGCTCGGCGGCGCCCGGGGTCAGGCCTCCGACATTGAGATCGCGGCTCGCGAGATCCTGCGCAACAACGAGATCATTCGCGGCATCCTCTCGCGCAACACCGGCCAGCCGATGGAGCGCATCCAGCGCGACACCGACCGCGACTTCTACATGAGCGCGGACCAGGCGAAGGAGTACGGCCTCGTGGACGAGATCCTCAGCCGGCCCGACGAAAACCGGAATGGCACTGGCTCGCTCAGCTAGGCTGCCTGAGGCAGAATAAGGACGTTCGGGGCGGCGGCGTGACGACGAGGGCAGAGGGGGCCCGGTCCGATGGCGAGTAGCACGCGCGGCAGCCGAGTGCAGTACCACTGCTCCTTCTGTGGAAAGAACCAGGATCAGGTCAAGCGCCTGATCGCCGGCCCGGGCGCCGTCTACATCTGCGACGAGTGCGTCGAGCTGTGCCAGGAGATCATCAACGAGGAGACGCAGGCGGCGGGCAAGACCCCGGCCAAGGGGCAGCGGCCCCGCCTGCGCACTCCCCAGGAGATCGTCAACCAGCTCGACGAGTACATCGTCGGCCAGGAACGCACGAAGCGCGTCCTCTCGGTCGCGGTCTACAACCACTACAAGCGGGTCGACGCCCCCGCGCAGGCGGACATCGACCTTGAGAAGTCGAACATCCTCCTCATTGGGCCCACCGGCACCGGCAAGACCGCCTTCGCGAGGACGCTCGCCCGCATCCTCGATGTGCCCTTCTCGATCGCGGATGCAACCGCGCTCACCGAGGCCGGCTACGTCGGCGAGGACGTCGAGAACATCCTCCTGCACCTCATCCAGGCAGCCGAGTTCGACATCCAGAAGGCCGAGCGCGGCATCGTCTACATCGACGAGATCGATAAGATCGCGCGCAAGACCGACAACCCCTCGATTACTCGCGACGTGTCTGGCGAGGGCGTGCAGCAGGCGCTCCTGAAAATCATCGAGGGCACCGTCGCGAGCGTCCCGCCTCAGGGTGGCCGCAAGCACCCGCACCAGGACTTCATCCAGATCAACACCTCGAACATCCTCTTCATCGTGGGTGGGGCATTCGAGGGCCTCGACAAGATCATCGGCCGCCGCACCGGGGAGGGCGTACGCTCGCTCGGCTTCGGCGTGACCGAGCACCCCACGGCGATCGATCGTGCCCAGCTGTTGCGACACGTCACCCACGACGACCTGCTGCAGTTCGGCCTCATCCCCGAGTTCGTCGGGCGCCTCCCTGTCGTCTCGACACTCGACCCGCTCGATGTGGATACGATGGTCGCGATCTTCACGCAGCCCAAGAACGCCGTCGCGAAGCAGTTCCAGCGTCTGTTCGCCATCGATGACGTCGAACTCGTCTTCACCGACGATGCCCTCCGGGCGATTGCCGAGGCGGCCCTGAGCCAGAAGACCGGAGCGCGAGGGCTGCGCACGGTCGTCGAGGACATCCTGCTCGACGTGATGTTCGAGATGCCGTCACGGGCCGAGATCCGCAAGTGCGTCGTCTCCGCCGACTGCGTCACGAGGAACCGCCGTCCGCTGCTCCTCACCGAGGGTGGCCAGGCTCTCGATGCGGACGAGGACATCCCGGAGTCGGCCTAGTCCTCCACTCACGACCGCACCGCCCCCAGTGGGGATGTCCGGTCGCCTATCCTTAATCCCGTGAGCATCGGATTGCCTCGATGACCGACCCCGCTGCAGCCACCTCCCCCTCCCGCGTCGCCGTCCGCGCGACGATTCACGACGCCGAGGCTATCCATCGCCTCGTCAACTTCTGGGCTGCGCGCGGCGACATGCTCCCGCGCACGATGGGTGAGGTCTACGAGAACATCCGCGACTTCTTCGTGGTCCGGGAGGACGGCGAGGCCGTCGCCTGTGGAGCGCTCCACATCACCTGGGCCGACATCGCGGAGCTGAAGTCGGTCGCGGTCGCCGAGGACCGCCAATCCGGCGGATACGGCAGCCTGGTCGTACGCGCCTGCATCGAGGAGGGTCGTGCGCTCGGCCTTGACCGGGTGTTCGCGCTGACGTACCGACCGGGCTTCTTCGAGCGTCTCGGCTTCCAGCAGGCCGACGTCATGTCGCTGCCGCGCAAGGTCTGGAACGAGTGCTATCGCTGCCCGAAGTTCCCGGGCTGCAATGAAATAGCGATGACCCTCGAGTTGAAGCCCCCCGCGTGAGCGCTTTTGAGATCCTCTCCGCCGAGCTCGTACACACGGGCCACGTGTTCGAGGTGGAGCGCGCCTCGGTCCGGCTGCCGGACGGTGCTGTCGTCGAACGCAGCCTGATCAAGCACCCGGGCGCGGTCGCCCTCGTGGCGATCGACGACCAGGGCCGCTGGCTGCTCGTACGGCAGTACCGCATTGGGGTCGGCGAGACGCTCCTCGAAATCCCGGCGGGCACCCGCGACGACGGCGAAGCGCCGGAGGTCACGGCCCAGCGCGAGCTGCGCGAGGAGACAGGCTACGCTGCCGAGTCCCTCGAACGCCTTGGCGGCACGTGGATGGTGCCCGGCTACTGCGACGAGTACATCCACTACTTCCTCGCCAGCGGCCTGCGCCCGGACCCCCTCGATCAAGATGCCGATGAGCACCTGTCCGAACCGATTCCGATGACCTACGACGAGGTCCTGACAGCCGTGGAGAATGGCGAGATTCAGGACGCGAAGACCCTCGCGGCAGTGCTCCTGTACGCCCGCCGTCAGCATCGGCTACGACCCCCGGCAGACTGACTTGACCGTGTACGGCGCGAGGGGAATAGTCACCTGAGCGCATTGCCGGCCGTGGTAAGCGGCCACCGGTAGAAAGCACGCGGGTATGGCACAGGCATCCCAGTCGATGGCGCGCCAGCGACGGTACGGCGTCACGCAGCGCAAGGACCGCTGGTGGGTCGAGCCCGCGTTGATCGGCGGCGGGTTCTTCCTGTTCGTCATCTACACGACCGTCTCGGCCCTCCTCGGCGACAACTGGAAGTTCGAGATTGGCCCCTACCTCTCGCCCTTCTTTGAGCCGCTGATCCACCCGGGATGGCTGCCGGATTGGCTGTCGCCGGCGATCCTTATCCTGTGGGCTCCGCTCTCCTTCCGCACCACCTGCTACTACTACCGGCGGGCCTACTACCGCTCGTACTTCCTGAGCCCGCCTGCTTGCGCCGTTGCGGAGCCCGCGAAGCGCTACTCGGGTGAATCGAAGTTCCCGCTCGTCCTGCAGAACGCGCACCGCTTCGCTCTCTACGTGGCGCTCATCTTCGTGGTCTTCCTCTGGTACGGCGCGCTGCGCTCCTATCGCTTCGAGGGCGAATGGGGCATCGGCGTGGGTTCGGTCATCCTGACCGCGAACGCCTTCGCGCTCATGATGTACACGGTCGGCTGCCACTCCTTCCGCCACCTCGTTGGCGGCAGCCTCGACTGCTACTCCTGCACAAGCTTCACGAAGTTGCGCCACCGCACATGGAGCCTCGTGACCGTCGCCAACGAGCATCACCGCCTCTGGGCGTGGGTCAGCCTCATCGGCGTCGGCGTCACCGACCTGTACATCCATCTGGCCGCCAACGGCGTGATCACCGACCTGCACACCTGGAGCAGCTTCTAACGCGCGTCCCGCCGGGACGTCGGATCGAGGGGGAAGAATGGCCGACTACGAGACGCACGAGTACGACGTACTCGTGATCGGCGCCGGGGGCGCCGGCCTCCGCGCGGCGATCGAGTCGTCCGCGCTGGGCGCGCGCACCGGCCTCGTCTGTAAGTCGCTGCTCGGTAAGGCGCACACCGTGATGGCGGAGGGCGGCCTCGCCGCTGCCCTCGGCAACGTCTACCCGCAGGACAACTGGCGCGTCCACTTCCGCGACACGATGCGCGGCGGCAAGATGCTCAACAACTGGCGCATGGCCCAGATCCACGCCCAGGAAGCCCCCGACCGCGTGCGCGAGCTCGAGGAGTGGGGCGCCCTCTTCGACCGCACCCCCGACGGACGCATCCTTCAGCGCGACTTCGGTGGCCACCGCTACGCGCGGCTCGCCCACGTAGGCGACCGCACCGGCCTCGAGATGATCCGCACCCTCCAGCAGCACGCCGTCCACCGCGGCATCGACGTGTACATGGAGTGCACGATCACGCAGCTGCTCAAGGACGGCGACCGCATCAGCGGCGCCTTCGGCTACTGGCGCGAGAACGGCCGGTTCGTCGTCTTTCGCGCCAAGGCCGTCGTCCTCGCGACGGGTGGCCTCTGCAAGGTGTTCGCCATCAACTCGAACTCGTGGGAGGGCACCGGCGACGGGCACGCCCTCGCGACCTGGGCCGGCGCCGACATGATTGACATGGAGTGCGTCCAGTTCCACCCCACGGGAATGGTCTGGCCCCTCAGCGTCCGGGGCATCCTCGTGACCGAGGGCGTCCGGGGCGACGGCGGCACGCTCCGCAACATCAACGGCGAGCGCTTCATGTTCAACTACATCCCGCCGATGTTCGCGGCCGAGACCGCGGACAACGAGGAGGAAGCGGACCGCTGGTATAACGACAAGGTCAACGCACGGCGCACCCCCGACCTCCTGCCTCGTGACGAGGTGGCGCGAGCCATCAACGCCGAGGTGAAGGCGGGGCGCGGCAGCCCCCACGGCGGCGTCTTCCTCGACATCGCCTCCCGTCGCGACGCCAGCTACATCCAGCGTCGCCTCCCGAGCATGTACCACCAGTTCATCCAGCTCGCCGACGTCGACATCACCCGCGACGCCATGGAGGTCGGCCCTACCGCTCACTATGTGATGGGCGGCGTGCGGGTCGACGCCGAGAGCACGGCTTCGACCGTCCCCGGCCTGTTCGCCGCTGGCGAGGTCGCCGGCGGCATGCACGGCTCGAACCGCCTGGGTGGGAACTCGCTCTCCGACCTCATCGTCTTCGGCCGGCGCGCCGGCATGGGCGCCGCCGAGTACGCCAGCTCGCTCTCCTCGCTGCCTGCGCTCAACTCCTCGGAGGTCGACGCCGCGGCTGCCGAGGCCCTCGCGCCCTTCGACGGCAACGGCAAGGAGAACCCCTACACCATCCATCGCGAGCTGCAGGACACGATGCAGTCCCTGGTCGGCATCATCCGCAACGAGGGCGAGCTGCAGCAGGCGCGCGCACGCCTCGAGGAGTTCCGCGAGCGCGCGAAGAACGTCACCGTCGAGGGCAACCGCCAGTACAACCCGGGCTGGCATCTCGCGCTCGACCTGCGCTCAATGCTCACGGTCGCCGACCTCATCACGCGCGGCGCCATCGAGCGCAAGGAAAGCCGCGGCGGCCACACCCGCGAGGACTACCCGAACCCGGACGCCCACTTCGGGACCGTGAACATCGTCCAGTCGCTGAAGGACGGCGAGCTGACCTGGCGCCAGGAACCGCTGCCCGAGATGCCCGCCGACCTCAAGGAGCTGTTCGAGGAGGACCACTGATGCCGGTTGCTCACCTTCGCATCTGGCGCGGCGACGACGAGGACGGCGACTACCGCGAGTACGACGTCGAGTACGGCGAGGGCATGGTCGTCCTCGACGTGGTGCACATCCTGCAGGCCACTCAGGCGCCGGACCTCGCGGTCCGCTGGAACTGCAAGGCAGGCAAGTGCGGCTCCTGCTCCGCCGAGGTGAACGGCAAGCCCCGCCTCATGTGCATGACCCGCATGCAGACGTTCACGCCCGGCGAGACGATCTCGATCGCACCGTTGAAGACCTTCCCGCTCATCCGCGACCTCGTCACGGACGTGGGGCATAACTTCAACGTGGCCCGGGACATCATGCCCGAGCTCAAGCCCCGCCAGCCCGAGGCCGATGGCACGCACCGGATGCACCAGATCGACATCGATCGCATCCAGGAGTTCCACAAGTGCATCGAGTGCTTCCTCTGCCAGGATGTCTGTCACGTCTTCCGTGAGCACCCCGAGAACCTCGACAACTTCGTCGGGCCGCGCTTCAGCATCCAGCTCGCGCAGGTGGCGATGCATCCGCTCGACACCAACCCGAAGCGCGACATGGCGAAGGCCGAGTTCGGCCTCGACTACTGCAACATCACGAAGTGCTGCACCGAGGTCTGCCCCGAGGGCATCCACATCACCGACAACGGCATCATTCCGATGAAGGAACGCGCGGTCGACGTCTACTTCGACCCGCTGCGCTTCATCGGCCGCAAGCTGTTCGGCGGCAAGGAGAAGAACCAGGCCTGACGCCCCCGGGGGGCGGCGGAAGCCGCCCTCCGCTCGGCGTAGACTGGACGCATGGCCCTCGCTGCAGCATCGTCCGCGCCGCCCGCGCTCCGTCGTTCCGATGTCACCGACGCCCTGCTGACTGAGGCGTTGCGTGCCACTGCGCCCGAGTGCCTCGTGGTCTTCGGGGCGGGCGGCGGCGTCGGGGATGTGGTGGAGGCCTCGGGGGCGCGACGTGTTGTGGTCGTGGATCGCAACGTCGTCCACGTGCGCGCCGCCATCGACGGCCTCGAGGGCCGTTCCTACGTCGAGGTCATCGCCAGCGACGGCACGAGCCACCTCGATTCCGGATTGCGCGCCGACGCCGTCGCGATACGCGCGCCCCGCGAGAAACAGGTGGCGCTCCAGCTGATCCACGACGCGTACCGGCTGCTGCCGTCCGGAGGCCGGCTGTATCTCGCCGGCGCACTGCGCGACGGCATGAAACCGTACATCGAGTTCGCGAGCGGGCTCTTCGGAGGCATGCAGCCCCTCGCCATGCGGAAGGGCTGCCGCGTCGTCCTCGGTATCCGTCCCGAGGCCTCACGAGCGCTCGCGGACCCGCTGTTCGACCACGCGCATTTCCACCGCCTCGAGGCCGACGTGCGCGGCATGGCCATCGAGGTCCGCTCGCGGCCCGGCGTCTTCGCCTGGGATCGCCTCGACGAGGGAACGCGGGCGCTTGCCGAGGCCATCGAGGTCGCGCCGGGGGATCGTGTCCTCGACCTCGGCTGCGGAAACGGCGTCATCGGTGTGATTGCCGGCCGCCTCGGCGCCGGGGCGGTGACGATGGTTGACGCGGACGTCGTCGCGGTCGAGTCGGCCCGACGGACGGTCACCGCGAACGGCATCGAGCATTGCGAGGTGCTTCTCGGCGACGGTGCAAGTGAGCTTCCGCCAGCGAGCTTCGAGGTCGTCGCCGTGAACCCGCCGTTCCACCTCGACCGTCAGACCGACACGCGCACCGCCGAGCGCTTTATCGAGGAGGCGCATCGAGTCCTGCGCCCCGGGGGGCATCTCTTCCTGGTGGCCAATCGCTTCCTGC
>JAIBBD010000103.1 GCA_019694855.1 Dehalococcoidia bacterium | reverse complement strand
GGCTGTAGATGTCCTCCAGGTTGTTGTACTGGATGAAGTTCACGATGCTGTCCGAGGTCACGTACCAGGTGCGCGGCACCCGGATCTCGCGCAGTCGCGGGTTGTCGGCGCCGGCCCGGTGCAGGATCCGCGAGGCGAGGAACAGCCCGGCGCTCTTGCCACCCAGCTTGCCGCGCGTGCGTGGGGGGCTCACCACGTGCTGCACCACGTCGTAGAAGTCCTCAATGTCGAGATGGTTCTTGGCCGCGTTGATGAACTCGAGCTGGTCGGTGAAGAAGTGCTCGATGAGCGCGACGCGGATGCCCTTGCGGGCGGCCATGGACAGCTCGGTCACGCCCGGCCCGAGGTGGTGGTAGCGCCGGATCGCCTCGGCGACCTCGTCGAGCCCGGCGTCGGGATCGCCCAACGTCGTGACGAGGAACCGCGCCTTGTCCTCGCGGATCCACTTCTGGACGAGGTTTATGATCTCGTCATCCCCGAGCACTTCCGCAGCGATGTGGAACGTCTCCTCGATCCGCGCCTTCGCGGGGTCACGGCCGATGCGGGTGAGCGGGCGGTTGTCCGCCGTCATCTCCTCGCCCTCGGGAGTCTCCTCGACGTTCATCTGGTGCAACACCGCGACGGCCTCGCGCACACCTAGCCAGCCGAGGTGGTTGATCATCTTGCGCGCGATCCGCACGAGCAGCGCCTCGTCGGTGCGGCGAAGGAAGTCCAGGATCACGCGCCACGGCTCGGGGCCAGCGGAGCCGACGCGCTCGGCGGTCGCGAGCGCATCGAACGCCTGCCGCAGCTTGGCGTGCTCGAGGAAGCGCCCGAGCCGCTCGGCGACCGCGTCGAGCAGCCGGCGCTCCTCCTTCAGGAACGGGCCCTCGTCCGACTTGCCGGTCTCCTCGACGTACACGACCTCCACGAGGCCGCCCGATTCCTCCTGGATGTGGACGGGTGAGCGCATGCTCCAGGCGGTCTCGACGAAGCCGTCGCTTGCGTAAGTCGTACCACCGACGACGATCCGCGCCCGGCAGATCGCGGGGTACTGCCACGCGGGGGGCAGTACCCGCACAACCCCGGCCAGGATCTCGGGCGTGGACGGCGCGCTCTGGTGCAGCAACTCGTCCACCTGGTACAGGCACTGCAGCTCTTTCGCCCGCTCCTGGAGCGCGCGGAACATCTCCTCCATCGGCCGCTGGGTGCCGGTCATGTCGTGGCTTCTCCCGTGCCGGCGCGTATCACGCCGCGCCCGCTGCGCCCGTCCACCTCGACGCGCAGCGGGGCCTCGAGGCGGACGTGCCGCACGAACTCCGTCTCGGATGCGGCGGGGCGTGTATCGAGCCACGCCCAGTCTACACCCCGCGCCTCGTCCGGCCGCACGGTGAAGTAGCTGACCCCGAAGCTGGTCAGGTTGTGGAAGAAGTGGGAGCCTTGGCTGGGGTCCACGGGCGACTGCGGGAGCGTCGCCTCGACGATGGCGCGCGCGCCGGAGATCTGCGCCCAGCGCACCGGGATCCCGAGCCACGGATCCGAACTGCCCCAGCGGCCGAAGCCCAGCAGCACGTAGCCGCGGCCTTCAGCGACGAGCCGGTGGTTGAGCGCTTCGATCTCGCCCGCGATGCGGCGGCTCTCGGCGAAGTGGAAGCCCGAGGGCCGCACGTAGATCAGGTCCCGGAGCCCCTCGGCGACGCCATGCCCCATCACATGCGCCGACCCGACCACCACGCCGGCCGCCGAGAGGTCCTGCTCGGCGAGCTCCACGCCCTCGCCGACCGCGAGCATCCGCCGCGCCTGCAGGAAACCGATGCGCGCGGGGAGGTCGCGTGACGCGTCGAGCGTGACCGCGAACTCGACCTCCGCAGGTCCGCGGAGGCTGCGCTCGGCGAGCGCGAGCAGTTCGCGGAGCGCATCCGCCACGCCGTGGAGGTCGTGGTGCAGGAGGGGCGCGAACGTCAGCACCCTCGCCCCTGCCGAGCCGGCGCCCGGCGTCATGCGGTCAGAAGCCGAGTCGTAGGTGGACACGAGCGGCGGCAGGACGCCGTCCGCTTCGGCCTCGGGCAGCCCGGCCTGCTCGAGATACTCCGTCTCGCGAACCGGATCACACTCGGGCGGACGGCCCATACGCACGGCCCAGAACTTCACCTGCGACAGCTTGACCAAGTCGCGCGGCGACGCGACCGGCGGATTGGCACGCGGGCGCGTGGGGGCATAGCTCCACGCAAGGCCGCCGTCGACGATCGTCTTGCCGAGGCCAAGGGCCAGCGTCACGACGCCCTCCTCGGGGTGGGCGCCGGAGCCGGCCCAGAAGTTCAGCGAGCGCGCGACGCCCGAGACGTCCGGGTAGAATCGGCTGCCGTGGCGGCGCCCGACGACTTCCTGGATCACGACCGCCATCTTCTCCTCGGGGGCGCCGCCCGTGACCGCCAGGTAGTCGCGCGCCCCGGCGAAGAACGTCGAGGCGTACACGAACTTGATGGCTTCGGCCAGCCGCTGGAAACGCGTGCCCGGGTCAAGCGCGTCGTTCGGTGTCATCTTGGTCGCGTAGACTCCCGCGAACGGCCGCCCGAGCGCGTCCTCGAGCAGGCTCGACGAGCGTACCGCGAGCGGCTGGCGCACGCTCTCGACCAGCGCGCGCAGGTCCCCCACGATCGTCGCCGGCAGGCTCGCGCGCTGGAACGCGTGCGCGATGCGGTCGTCGCTCCAGCCCGAGCGGGCCACTTCCCTGAGGCCGTTCTCGTCCATGAAGCGGTCGAAGACCTCGGTCGCGAGGACGGTGAGCCGGGGAATGCCGGCTTCGACGCCGGGGTGCGACGCGGCGGGCCAGTCGGACTCCAGCATGCGCTTGACCAGAACAAGGCCGAGCGCCTTGCCCCCGAGATCTCCGGAACCGATGACGGTGAAGTCCTCGCGCGACTCGAAGAACCGCCGGTCGAAGTCCGGGAACCGCGGCGTTCCCGTTCCCTCCATCTGGCCCTCGCTCATCGCATGTCCCGCGGGGCGGGCGCTTCGCCCTGCCCGCCCCGGAACCGGTTGCCAACGCCGGGGAGCGTCAGATCCAGCCGCGCTGCTTGCAGGCCTCGACCACGCGGTTGATCGCGATGACGTAGGCCGCGTCGCGCATGTACAGCCCCCGCTTGCGTGCCAGTTCGCTGACCGCGAGGTAGGCCGCCGTCATCTTGACGTCGAGCCTGCCCAGGACCTCGTCGCGCTCCCAGTAGTAGTTCATGTTGCTCTGGACCTGCTCGAAGTAGCTGCAGGTCACACCGCCGGCGTTGGCGAGGAAGTCAGGGATGTCGAAGATACCGCGCTTCTTGATGACGGCGTCGGCCTCTGGCGTCGTCGGGCCATTCGCTCCCTCGGCGATGAGCTTCACCTTCGAGTGGATGCGCTCAACGTTGTCCCCGCGGATCTGGTTCTCGAGCGCGGCCGGGATCAGGATGTCCACCTCCTGCGCCAGCCACGCCTCGCCGTCCAGCACTTCGTAACCCATCGTCTTCGCCTTGGCCTTGTCGATGCCGCCGAACCGGTCGGTGATGGACAGCAGTGCGTCGAGGTTCACGCCCGTGGCCTTGCGAAACGAGTACGACGTCTGGTCGGCCTGATCCCACGACGAGACGCAGAGCACCTTGCCGCCGAGCTGCTCATAGAGTCGGATCGCGTACTGCGCGACGTTGCCGAAGCCCTGCACGCTCGCGGCCGTGGCGTCGGGCCTGAGGCCCATCTCCTTGAGCGCCTCGCGGATCGTGAACACTACGCCGAAGCCAGTGGCCTCGGTGCGGCCGAGCGAGCCGCCCATGCCGACCGGCTTGCCCGTGATGAATCCGGGGAAGTGGCCGCGGTGGATGTGCTCGAACTCGTCGAGCATCCACAGCATGTGTTGCGGGGTGGTCATCACGTCGGGTGCGGGAACGTCGAGCAGCGGGCCGACGTCGTGCGAGATCTGGCGCACCCAGCCGCGGCAGACCTGCTCCTGCTCGCGAGCGCTCAGGTTGTGCGGGTCGCACACGACGCCACCCTTGCTGCCGCCGAGCGGGATGTCCACGACGGCGCATTTCCAGGTCATCCACATGGAAAGCGCCCGCACCGTGTCCACCGTCTCCTGTGGGTGGAAGCGGATGCCACCCTTGCCCGGACCGCGCGCGTCGTTGTGCTGGACGCGGAATCCGCGGAACACCTTCATGGAGCCGTCGTCCATCCGGATGGGAATGCCGAAGTGGTACTCACGCAGCGGGTTCCGAAGCAGCTCGCGGGTCGCGGCGTCGAGCCCGAGATACTCCGCCACACCGTCGAACTGCGCTTGCGCCATCGCGAACGCGTTATGACCCTTGCCGGCGGGAGCCGTCTTATCCACCGTGACCGCCATGACATCCTCCGTGCCTTGAAAACGAAACAGGCCACCCGCGTGTCTTGCGGTGGCCTGGAGAACCGTGTGTGGTCGTGACAAGCATGTGCGTGAGGCCTATCCCGAGGCGCCGGCCGATGACTCCCTACCTTGGCATCGGCCGGCAACTCTGTCTGCTTCGCTCCTCGCAACGTCAACAAGACCCACAATGAGACGCTCGGGACGGGCTGTCAACCTCACCCATCGCTCTTGGCAAGATCTGCCTGAAGGGCAGATCGCAGAGCCCTTCGACCTCTTGCCAGTTGCCCTTCCGGCCGGGAGGGACCAGGGAGATGACAGGCAAGGTACGACGGGAGTACCGCAGGGCGATCTGCGACCGCCACCGGCTCACCTCGGCCGCGTAGAAGGGGGCGATTTCGGAGGAGTTCTGCCGAGTGTGTGTGTCCACCACGGCCAGTACGGCATCCGGCTGCCGAACGGTCCCCGGCCAGCCCCACCGCGCGGGCTGCGCCGCACGGGACAGCGAGTCAGCCGCTTCCCGGGGCTTGGTGCCAATGATCAAGTGGACCGCGCAGCCCTGCATTCCTGGGTGGTCGC
>JAIBBD010000029.1 GCA_019694855.1 Dehalococcoidia bacterium | reverse complement strand
CCGATGAAGCGACCGAGCGCGTCGGGCGTGTCACCCACCAGTTCACGACGCAGTTCCACCACCTGATCGCGGAGCAGCGCCGCGCGCTCAAATTCGAGGTTGCGGGCCGCGGCTTTCATCTGCGACTCGAGCTCACGGACCAGGCGGACGATTTCGTCCTTCGGCAGATCCGATGCCGTCGTGTAGGCCGCCTGCTCCTCGGCGACCCGCAGCTGATCGGTGATGTCACGAATCGTCTTCGAGATCCCCTGGGGGGTGATCCCGTGCTCTTCGTTGTACCGGAGCTGCTTCGCGCGGCGGCGGTCGGTCTCGTCGAGCGCCGTGCGCATCGAGTCCGTGATCGTGTCGGCATACATGATCACCTTGCCCTCGGCGTGACGAGCCGCCCGGCCGATCGTCTGGATCAGCGAGCCCCCCGACCGCAGATAGCCTTCCTTGTCCGCGTCCAGGATGCAGACGAGGGATACCTCGGGGAGGTCGAGGCCTTCCCGTAGCAGGTTGATGCCGACGACTACGTCATGTACGCCGTGACGCAGGTCTCGCAGAATCTCGATACGCTGCAACGTGTCGATTTCCGAGTGCAGGTAGCTGGCCTTCACCCCCATTTCGAGAAGGAAGTCCGTCAGGTCCTCGGCCATCTTCTTCGTGAGCGTGGTCACCAGCACGCGCTCCTGGCGGGCCACACGCTCGCGCACCTCGGCGAGCAGATCGTCGATCTGCCCCTTGGTCGGACGTACGTCGACCATGGGATCGACGATACCCGTTGGGCGGATCACCTGCTCAACGACCTGCGAGGACACATCCATTTCGTAGGGGCCGGGCGTCGCCGAAACGAACACGGCCTGATTGATGTGCCGCTCAAACTCGTCGAAGTTCAGCGGGCGGTTGTCGAGGGCTGACGGCAGGCGGAAGCCGTACTCGACCAGCGTCTGCTTTCGCGCCACATCGCCGTGGTACATGCCTCGGATCTGCGGGATGGAGATGTGCGACTCGTCGATGAAGAGCAGCCAGTCGTCCGGGAAGTAGTCGAGCAGAGTCCACGGAGTCGAGCCCTGTGCTCGACCCGCGAGGTGCCGCGAGTAGTTCTCGATACCCGAGCAGTAACCGGCCTCCCGCAGCATCTCGAGGTCGAAGCGCGTGCGTTCCTCGAGGCGCGCGGCCTCAAGAATCTTGCCCTGTCCACGCAGCTCCGCCAGGCGTTGTCCCAGCTCCTCGTCGATATCGACGAGGGCGTGCTCCATGCGCTCCTTCGAGGTCACGAAGTGCTTCGCGGGGTAGATGGAGTGACGCTCGACCTCGCTGAGCAGTTCGCCCGATAGCGGGTCGACCGTGACGATGCGCTCGACCTCGTCGCCGAAGAAGTCGACGCGCACGGCCAGCTCCTCGTAGGCCGGGATGATCGTGAGTGAATCGCCGCGAACCCGGAATGACCCCCGGGCGAGGTTGATGTCGTTGCGCTGGTACTGCATGTCGACGAGCTGACGCACGAGCGAGGCCCGGTTGATGTGGCGACCGCGGTAAAGGTCGACGACGAACGACTCGTACTCGCCGGGCTCGCCCAGGCCGTAGATGCAGGACACAGAGGCAACGATGAGCACATCGCGCCGCTCGAACAGAGAGCGCGTAGCGGCGTGCCGCATCTTGTCGATCTCGTCGTTTACGTCCGAGTCCTTGGCGATGTAGGTGTCGCTGCGCGGGATGTACGCCTCGGGCTGGTAGTAGTCGTAGTAGGAGACGAAATATTCGATCGCGTTCTTCTGGAAGAAGTCGCGGAACTCCGAGGTGAGCTGGGCGGCCAGCGTGCGGTTTGGAGCGATGACCAAGGTCGGGCGCTGATAGCGCGCGACGACGTTCGCGATCGTGAACGTCTTGCCAGACCCGGTCGCCCCCAACAGCGTCTGCAGCCGCTCGCCGCGCTCGAGACCGGCGACGAGGCGGTCGATTGCCTCGGGCTGGTCGCCGGTGGGCACGAGGGGTGTGACGAGCTCGAAGAGCTGATCGGTGGCAACGGGCACGAGCGGATCCTTTGGGCTACCGATCCATTCTAGCGATCGACTGCCGGCTCGTTGTCCGACCTGCCTATCCTCCTCTTGCCTGCTGCTCGAGGACGTGCCGGAGCACCGCTTCGAGACTGTCGAGGTCCTCGCGCGTGCGGAAGGCCTCTTGCACGAGGGCCTCCGCCTCGCGTCGGCCGTATTGCAGCGCGACCAACGCGTCGACGGCATCCGCACGTATGTCGGGCGCGGCGACGGGTGTGTGGCCATCGCGATCCTGCAGCAGCGCTTCCTGCACGAGCTTGCCGCGCAGGTGCGCGATGATGGTCTGTGCCAGTCGGTCGCCAATACCGGGCAACTGACGGAGTGCGCGCGCGTCCTCGGCCTCCACCCAGCGCGCGATGTCAGAGACCGGTCGCGTCAACGCACGGACGGCCTTCGCCGGGCCAATATCCGGCACCTCGATGAACTTGCGAAAGAACTCGCGCTCCGCAAGGCGCGGGAAGCCAAAGAGCGTGGGAGCGGGCTGCCGCTCGCTTGCGTACTCGTAGGTGAAGACCTGCACCTCGTCGCCAACCGCGTGACCGCCCACCCAGTCGCCGGCGAAGGCCGGCATCGCGACCTCGTACGTCACGCCGCCGGCCTCTATCCAGAGCGCGGAACGCTCTTCGTCCCAACGCGTGAGTGCGCCGCGCAGCGCGACGATCACTTCGAGGCCGCCAGCAACGCGTCCATCCGATAACCCGCGAGCCGCGTGAGGGCGACGGCGAGGGCGTCCGACACGTCGAGCGGCTCCGGCAGCTCAGCGAGCCCAAGGTGCATGCGGACCATGGCCTGCACCTGTTCCTTGCCGGCGCTCCCGAACCCGCAGACGCTCTCTTTTACGGTGGCCGGGGGATACTCGTACACCTCGACACGGGCACGCGCCGCGGCGATCATTGCCGCCGCCCGCGCCTCGCCAATTGCCATCGCGGAGCGCACGTTGTTTGCGACGAAGTGCTGTTCGAGCGCCATATCCTGCGGTCGGTGTTCCTCGAGGAGTCCCGTGAGGGCCTCGAACAGCGAGGCGAGACGGGCGGCACGGCTGTCCCGCGCCCTGGTGCGGAGGGCACCCGCCGCGATCACGCGGGCGTGCACGCCGTCCCCCTCCAGGACTCCGTAGCCGGTCGTCGCCAGGCCGGGGTCAATGCCCAGCACCCGGCGCACCGGCGCCATCCTAGGCGTCCGCCGCGGCCAGCACCTCGTCAGGGAAGTCCGCATTGCTATAGACGCGCGACACGTCATCGAGGTCGTCGAGCCGCTCGAGGAGCTTCAGCGTCTGGATCGCGGCCTTCTCGTCGAGCGAGATCAACGTGCGCGGCACGCGCGAGATTTCCGCCTGTGCGACCTTGAGGCCAGACGACGTCAGTGCCTCGCGTACCGCCTCGAGATCCGCCGGCTCAGTGAGCACCTCAACCTCGTCCTCGTCGACCGAGATGTCGAGGGCGCCGGCTTCGATGGCCGTCAGCTGCACCTCATCGGGGTCGGTCCCCTTCGCCTCGACGGTGATCACGCCACGCGTATCGAACTGCCACGCGACGGCGCCGCTCTCGCCGAGGTTGCCACCGCCTCGTGAGAACGCCGCGCGTACCTCAGCGACCGTGCGGTTCCGGTTGTCGGTCACGGCCTCGACGATGACGGCCGTGCCGCCGGGGCCGTAGCCCTCGTACGTGATCTCGATGAGCGTGTCCGTGTCGCCACCACCGGTACCGCGCTGGATCGCGCGCTCGATGTTGTCGTTGGGCATGTTGTTGTCTTTGGCACGCGCGATCGCAAGACGCAGCGGCGCATTCATCGAGGGGTCACCGCTGCCGCCGCCGCGCGCCGCCATCGTGATGTCGCGGGCGAGTTTCGTGAACAGCTGGCCGCGCTTCGCGTCCAGCGCGCCCTTCTTGTGCTTGATGGAAGACCACTTGGAATGACCGGACACGCGCGCTCTCCTGACTGCGATTTCATCCTACCAGCGGACGTCGACGTGCGGAACGAACGCGCGAGGCCGCCGCTCAGGCAGGGGCTTACGGATGAAGCGTGATGTTGTCGATCAGGTGCGTATTCCCGAACGACACCATCAGCGACATCAGCGCGGGCCGTTCGACGAGGCCGTGGAGCTCTTCGAGCGTCTGCTCGTCGGCGAGCGAGAGGTAGTCAATCGATGCGAGCGGACGCGCCTCGATCTGTTCGCGGCAGACTGCCCGGAGCCGATCCGTGTCGCGCTCCCCGGCCCCGCAGGCCGCTTCAGCGGCGCGGAGGCCCGCCCAGAGGGCGACAGCCTGCGCCCGTTCCTCGGGCGAGAGGTATACGTTGCGAGACGAGCAGGCAAGGCCATCCGCCTCGCGGACCGTTGGGCAGCGCACGACAGTTACCGGCATGTGCAAATCGCGCACCATCCGCTCGATGATCAACAGTTGCTGCGCGTCCTTCTGGCCGAAGTAGGCGAAGTCAGCCTCCGTAATGCCGAACAGCTTGGCGACAACGGTTGTCACGCCCTCGAAGTGTCCGGGACGGCGCTTCCCTTCCAACACCTCGCTCAGTCCCGGGACTCGGACTCGCGTCACGTCGCCCGCGGGGTACATCTCTTCGACCGACGGCAGGATCACGAGGTCGACGCCGGCGCCCTCGAGCATCGCGAGGTCGCGTGCCTCATCCCGCGGATAGCGACTGAAGTCTTCGTTTGGTCCGAACTGGGTCGGATTGACGAAAATGGAGGCGACGACGCTCGCGCATTCACGTCGAGCGCGCTCAACGAGCGAGATATGCCCCTCGTGCATGTAGCCGAGCGTGGGAAAGAATCCCACCGGCGCAGGGAGGCGGCGCCGCGCCTCCCGGAACTCGGCGACCGTCCGGACGACCTGCACCGTCCCGGCTAGCCCTCGGCTTCGCTCTCGGCGAGCGCGCCTTCGAGGTCAATGCCCTCGTGCTGCATGTTCGTCGGGAACGAGTAGCTCGCCATCCGCTCGATCCGGCGCACCACCTGCTCGTCGAGCAGGTGGGACTCCGCCGCCGTCGGGAAGGCGCCCGACTCAACCGCCTCACGATAGGTCGCGAAGGCCGAGCGCAGCAGGTCGCCGCCCTGCAGAAAGCGCCGGGCATGCTTGGGCTTCAGCTCGTCGAGGCCGAGGAGGTCGTGGACGACCTGCACCTGGCCGCTGCAGTACGGCCCCGCACCGATGCCGATCGTGGGCACCCGCAGCTGCTGTGTAATCTTCGCGCCGAGCATCGCCGGTACGGTTTCGAGCACCACCGCGTAGGCGCCCGCCTCCTCGATGGCCTTGGCATCGGCCATGACGCGTACGCCATCGCGTGGGGTCTTGCCCTGGATCTTCCAGCCGCCAAACGCGTTCACCGACTGGGGCGTCAGCCCGACGTGACCCATGACGGGAATCCCGGCATCCACGAGCCGTCGCACCAACTCGGCGGAACGGACGCCGCCCTCGAGCTTCACGGAGCCGGCGCCCGTCTCCTGCATGATGCGCACGGCATTGCGCATCGCGTCTTCCCAGCCGCCCTGGTACGAACCGAACGGCATGTCGACGACGACCTGAGCGCGCTGGGCGCCACGGACGACGGCTTTGCCGTGATGAATCATGTCGTCGACGGTGACTGGCAGCGTCGACTCGTAGCCGAGAACCACCATCCCGAGTGAGTCGCCCACGAGGAGAATCGGGATGCCCGCCTCGTCCGCGAGGCGCGCCGTGTGATAGTCGTAGGCGGTCAGCATGGTGATGCGACGGCCGTCGTCGCGCATCTTCTGCAGGTCGGTAACGGACACTCGCTTCATCGCGACGCTCCTTCCCGTGCAGCGATGGTCTGCGTCAGCTCGGCGTCGCTGCGGGCCAGGTCGACAATGCGGTTCTGTGCATCGACGTGCACGATGTTCGGGCGGTGCGAGGCGAGATCTGCCGTGGCCACGCCCTCGTAGGCGACGATGATCACGAGGTCACCGGGGTGCACCAGATGCGCCGCGGCTCCATTCGGGCAAATCATGCCGGACCCCGCCGGGGCCGGGATAGCGTAAGTCGTCAGCCTCGCGCCGTTCGTGATGTCGAGGACGTCCACCTGCTCCCACTCGATGATGCCGGCGGCGTCCATCAACGTCTCGTCGATGGCGATCGAGCCGATGTAGTCCACGTCCGCCTGGGTGACGGTGGCGCGGTGGATCTTTCCGTGGAGCATCATCCGCATCGGTGCTCACCCCCTGACAGCATCATCCGAGGCATCATCGGCCGCGGGCCCATTGCCTCAGATACAGCAACACCCCGGCAAAGCCGAGGTGCATGAACGCAATCACCCATACCTACCCTCCGTCTCGGTCTCTCGATCCAAGCGGTTTCTGCGGGCTCGTTTCCGTCTCTGACCGTCCCCTGGCCGCCGTGCGGTCGACCGGGCGTCTTCAGTATAGGTACCTGATTATGCCTGTCAATGAGTCGCGCTCGGCGCGGCGCCAAGCCACTCGGAGGCTGACGGCACCCGCGCGAGGCCCCTCGCGCACTGGACTCCGCGCACAATCGCGCGTTCGACTGCGCGAGTGGCGAACGCCTCCAGCGCCAGGTACGCCGGCCTCTCCAGTTCCCGTTCGCCGGTTGCGAGGGTGAACACTGCATCGCCGTCACCGCGGGTATGAACGGGCCAGATCGCACGGGCGAACCCGTCATGACACACCGTGGCGAGACGATTCGCCTGCGTCTTGGTGAGCATCGCATTCGTCGCAACCACCGCGAGCGTCGTATTTGAGCCCACGGCCGGCGGGTCCTCGTCGCCATCTGAGGACCCGGACCCGAGTCCGCGAAGAAACGCTTCGGCATCCAGGAATTCGCCCTCGCTGCCTCGCGGGCCGGCGACGGTCTCGCCCGTCGTGGGGTCGCGAACGAGACCTACCGCATTCACGGCCACGATCGCGCCGACGACGAGTCCCTCACCGAACGCTTCACTCGCGGTTCCAAGGCCTGCCTTCAGGCGGCGGTCGGGTCCCGCGAACTTCGCGACGGTCGCCCCGGTCCCCGCGCCCACCGAACCTTCTACTACCCGCCCACCGCGAGCGCGGTTCGCGGCGAGGTAGCCGGCATCGGCGTTCGGCCATGACTCACGGCCGACGTTCAGGTCGAACAGCACCGCCGCAGGGACGATCGGGATGATGAACTCGCCGAATCGCAGCCCGGACTCCTGCTCGCGCAAGTACCGCACGACACCGCTGGCCGCATCGAGACCAAAAGCCGACCCGCCGGTGAGCAGGACGGCATGCACTTCTTCGACCAGGTTCTCGGACCGCAACAGGTCCGTCTCGCGCGTGCCCGGCGCGGCGCCCCTGATATCGGCCCCGCCCACTGCGCCCGCCGAGCATAGGACGGCCGTGCACCCGGTCGCAGCGCGCCGGTCAGTCCAGTGGCCCACGCGGATCCCGGGGACGTCGGTGATGGCGTCCCGCAGCGGCATTGAAGGTCGTCGCGGAGCGGGCTAGCCCGCCGCCGCCACGCTGATGCGGCGTGCCGGCAACGCGCCGTCGACGAAGTCGAGGCAATGGCGGACGTATGCCTCGGGACCGCGCAGGTAGCCAGTGCAGTGGCCGGCGCGCGGCACGCGGTAGACGCTCGTGCGAGCGTTCAGCGAGGAGGCGGCGATGTTGATGGTGTGTGTTACCGAGATCAGTCGATCTCGTTCACCGTGGATGAAGAGCATCGGGGTCAACGTGCTCGTGGCGCGCATCGCTGCGAGCGGCGCGATCGCATCGGCGTCGGCCTGATACAGCCGCCGCGCGAAGTAGCACGCGAGCTGGAACAGCGGCCACGGCACCACCGCCCAGCGCCGGCGCAGGTAGGCCCGCACCGACGTAAACGTTGAGTCGGCGACGACCGCATCCGCCTCGACGCTCCCGTCCGCAACCGCGACGACGGCCAGTGCTCCTCCGAGCCCGAAGCCGTGGATCACGACCGGCAGCATCGGCGCCCGCGATCGGGCGTACTCCACAGCCGCAGGGAGGTCCTTACGCTCCTGGGCGCCGAGGTAATCACGGACGCCGCCCGACTCACCGCGTCCGCGCAGGTCGAATGCGAGGACGTTGAAGCCGCGGCGGATGTAGTCGCGCTGCAGTTCGAGCAGGCCGTGGGTTTTGTCGGCCCGCGTTCCGTCGAAGTCGTGGACCAGTACTAAGGTGCCGCGCGCACCCGGAGACTCGAGGTACCACCCGTGCAGTGTCACCTCGTCGGCGGTGGTGAACTGAACGTCCTCATACCGCAGTCCGAGATCGCCCGGCGTGCCTTCCACCCGGCGTCGCTTGGAGCGCGTGAACAGCTCGGCGAGGTAGAGCGCGGCGCCCAGGGCGGCGAGCGCCGTGACGATGGCGACGACGACGGCGGCGACGAGCACGGGCGACTCCCTTCCGTGATCCGCGAACGCCGCACGACCGTACCAGCGCACCCGGACTGAGGCAAGCGGTTATTCACAGCGCGTTCGTTAGGTTAGCGGCGCTGGCACCGCGGGCAGTAGTGCGTCGAGCGGCCCGCCAGACGCGTCCTCACGATGACCGTCCCGCACCGTTCGCATGGCTGGCCCTGCCGCCGGAATACGTGCACGCGGACGTGGTGCAGCCCCTCGGCGCCGAGCCCATCGCGGTAATCAGAGAACGAGGACCCGCGATCCGCGAGGGAGTCAGTGAGCGTCTGCGTGAGCGCGTTCCTCAGGAACGTGACGCGCCGGGGGCCCAGCTCGGCAGCTGGTGTCCGCGGATCGATCCGGGCGATCCAGAGGGCTTCGTCCGCGTAGATATTGCCGATCCCCGCGCAGACGGACTGATCGAGCAGCGTTGCCTTCACCGACGCGACACGGCGCGTCCGAAACCGTTCGCGCAGCCAGGCGGCCGAGCAGTCAGGCGAAAGGGCGTCCGGCCCGATCCCGGGCATAGCGTCATTGGGATCGACCACGAGGTGCCACGTCCCGAATTTGCGCACATCGTTGAACCGGAGCGAGGTGCCGTCGTCAAGGTCGACGCGAGCACGTTCGAACCGCCCCGGCGCCGCCCCAGTGGCCGCATGGACGAGCGAGCCGGTCATACGCAGGTGGATGACCCACGTTCGCCCGTCGTCGAGGCGCAGCAACAGGTACTTCCCGTGTCGTCCGATCTCGAGCACACGCCGTCCGGTCAGCTCACGCTCCAGCAATCGAGGGGCGTGCGTGATCGCCAGGCGCTCCGCGCCCGGGTGGATCGCGACAGACGTGATGGAGCGGCCGCGGAGGAGCGGCTCGAGGTCCCGGCGGATCGTCTCGACTTCCGGGAGTTCAGGCATGATGCCGGCTTGTCAGCGCGCCGCTTCCATGTCGCCCCAGGAGCGTCCCGACTTCTCGTCCAGCACGAGCGGCACGGACAGCTCGATCGAGGGCATGAGCCGCCTCGCGATCTCGCGCACCTCGTCCAGCTCTTCGGCCGGCAACTCAAAGATCAATTCGTCGTGCACCTGCAGCACCATCCGCGCGAGCTTGCCTCGCCGGCGACGCTCGAGCAGTTCGGCATCGATGTGGTTCATTGCGATCTTGATGATGTCCGCGGCAGTGCCCTGGATCGGCATGTTCATTGCCATGCGCTCGGCGGCCATGCGCCGATTGCGGTCCGGGGACCGAAGGTCAGGGATGTAGCGACGACGGCCCGTCAGCGTTTCCGCGTAGCCCCGCGATCTTGCCTCGGCGACGGTATTGGCGCGCCATTCGGCGACGTCTGGATACGCCTCGAAGTACGCCGTGATGAATGCCTCCGCCTCGTCACGGGGAATCCCCTCCCGCGAGGAAAGACCGAAGGCCGTGAGGCCGTACAGCACACCGAAGTTGAAGACCTTCGCGCGACGGCGCATGTCGGGGGTCACCTCAGCGAGCGGCACCTTGAAGACGCGCGAAGAAGTGGCTGCGTGGATGTCGATGCCGGCCTCGAACGCCCTCCGCAGCTCGGCGTCCCCCGAGACATGGGCCATGACCCGCAGCTCGATCTGCGAGTAATCGAACGACAGCAGGACGGGAGCCTCGCCGCAATCGCGCGCCACGAAGGCGCGTCGCACGGCGTTGCCGACGTCGGTCCGCACCGGGATGTTCTGCAGGTTCGGATCGTTCGATGAGAGCCGGCCGGTGGCGGCGGTGACCTGTGAGAAGACGCTATGCACTCGTCCGGTGCGGGGGTTCACTTGCAACGGCAACGTGTCAACGTAGGTGGACTTGATCTTCGTGAGCTCGCGCCACTGCAAGACAGCCTCGATCACGGGGTGCACGCCCCGCAGCGCCTCAAGGGCGTCAGCGTCCGTCGTCCAGCCGGTCGCGGTCTTGCGGGTCTTTGGGAGGCGCAGCTCCTCGAACAGGATGGACGAGAGCTGCTGCGGCGATCCGATTTGAAACTCGTGGCCAACGGCTTCGTAGACGGCATGCTCCGCGGCATCAATACGATCGACGAGATCCTCCCCAAGCTGGTGCAGCACCTCGACGTCCAGGGCGAGGCCGAACTGCTCCATCCGCGCCAGCACAGGGAGGTGCGGCATGTCGACGTCCGCGAACACCGCGCGTACGCCGGTTTGGTCCAGTTCGGGGCCCAGAAGGTCGGCCAGCCGCAGTGCGAGGTCGGCGTTGCCCGCAGAGTAAGCGCAGCAGGCCTCCGGCGTAGTCTGCGCGAACGTGAGCGCCTTGCGGCCCGTGCCGAGCAGCACCTTCGGGTCGACGAGTTCGTGGCCCACCCGGTCGAACGCGAGACCGCGCACGGTTACGTTCGAGTCACCGAGTAGATACGCGGCGACCATCGTGTCGAACGTGATGGCGCCAGTCCAGAAGCCGTCGCGTGCCTCTGCGAGGGCGAGCATCGCGTTCTTCCCGTTGTGTGCGACCCGCTCGATCTCCGGATCCGTGAAGACCGGCTCGAGCGTCCGGAGGACGTCCGACTGTTCGAGTTGGAACTGGCCGCCCGCGCCGGCGATCCCTTCAAGGAAGAGCGAGGCCTGGGCGTGTCCGAACGGCACGTACCAGCCCTGCCCTGACGCAACGCTCAGGCCCAACCCGACGAGCTGGTCGGCTGCGCGCATTGGATGGGGATCGTTCGCGACGAGGTCGAAGGCGAAGCGACCGGCTGCCCGGATCCGTTGCACGACGTCGGTGAGCGCCGCGAGGCTCGTGACGACCTCATACACCGGCTGCTCGGCCGGCGGCTCGGGGCGGGGCGGACGCTCCGGGAGCGGCACATCGGTGACGTGCTCCGGCAGCCGGCTGACGAGCGAACGGAACTCGAGTTCGCGGAAGAGCTCGAGTACGCCGTCACGGTCGTAGTCGCGAACAGCCGCCCGCTCGAGATCGAGCTGCACGCCCGGAACGTCACACACGATCGTCGCCAGGTGCTTGGAATGGAGAGCAATGTCTTTCCCCTCGGAAAGGGCCTTCTGCGCTCGCGGTGGCTTGACCTCATCGAGGTGGTCGAGCATCGCCTCGACCGTGCCCCACTGCTGGATGAGCGCCACAGCACCCTTCTCACCGATGCCACGCACGCCCGGGATGTTGTCCGAGGTGTCTCCGACGAGCGCCTTGTAGTCCACCATCTGGCGCGGCTCGAACTGCCAGCGGTCGCGCACCCGCTCCTCGTCGTAGAGCACGTAGTCTCGCTGGTAGGGGCGGAACATGTAGACGCGCACGCCGGGCTGAATCAGCTGCACGATGTCGTTGTCCAGCGTCACGATCACGACGTCGAGTCCCGCGTCGCGGCCCTGCGCGGCCAGCGTACCGAGGACGTCATCGGCCTCGTAGCCCGGGGCCTCGATGACCGGGATGCGGAAGGCATCGAGGAGCTTTCGTACGTAGCCCACCTGTGGACGCAGGTCGTCGGGCATGGAAACGCGGGTGGCCTTGTAGGTCTCATCGGCCTCGTGCCGAAATGTGGGTTGCGGCCCGTCCCACGCGGCCATGATGTACCGAGGATGCAGTTCGTTGATCACGTACAGGAGGCTGTTCGCGTAGCCGTACACCGCCGCGACCGGCTCGCCCGTGCGGCGGACCGTGAGGACGTCGCGCAGCGCGAAATACGAGCGGTAGATGATGCCGTGCGAATCGAGGATGACAAGCAGCGGCTTTTCGACGTCGTTCGATGGCATCACCGCAGTATAGCGGCGAGCCAGGGCTCCGCCGTCTGCGACTGATGGGACGAGGTTCTACGATGGCTGCGATGAGTTCGTTGCTGCACCTCGTCGTCGCGAGCCTCGCCGATCCACTCGACCGTAGTGCGTTCGAGCGGGCCGTCGAGTTCGCGCGATCCCTTTGCCAGGCGCCGGGCGTCCGGGAACAGTCGATCGGCTGGTCGGACCACCAGCTCGTCGTTGCGACCATACTCGAGGCCTCCGACGACCTCGACCAGTTTGTGGCCTCCGAACAACACATGCGTTTCGTCATGCACGGCCTCGCGCCGATCATCAGCGGGATGTGGAGTACAGCCATCGAGGCCGGCAACGCGACGACGGCCCCGGATGCCGCGCGGCTCTGGGCGTTCGCCCTTCCCGAGCGGGAAGGCGTCTACGAGTGGCAGGTCCGCCAGTTCCTCGACGACGCCGCGAGCCTCGGTGACGGCGCAATCGTGGGTGTAACGATCGAAGAGCGTGAGCGATTCCGCGCCGGGGGCCTCGTGTCCTTCAATGCCGCGACCGAGGACGTTGCGGAGCGGACGGCCGCGGCGCGGCGACGATGGGCAGCGCTCGGTGGTGAACTCGAAGACGCACTCGTCGACGCACACCGCCCCTGAACCGTGTTGCGCGTGACGCGGGCGGCCCGGACGTTCCTGCTCCTCACGCTCTTGGCCATCGCGTCGAGATGCGCCGGAGCCGCGACCGCACCGCCTGCATCCACCGCGACACCGCGGCCCGCGGCCGATGCCCAACTCGTGCGGCGAGGCGATGGTTCGTGGTGGCTGGATGAGCCCGAGCGGCTCCCACTCGCTCGCGTCGTGCGTGTCGTGGATGGAGACACGCTGATCGTGGCCGCCTCGGAAGGCCGCAGCGAGCGTGTCCGCGTGTTCGGGCTGGACGCTCCCGAGGCGAGCGAGCGCTGCGGCCCCGAGGCGACGCGCGAACTTGAGGAGGCGACGGGATCGCAGGTGCGCCTGCTCACTGACCGACGGACACGCGACCAGTTCGGGCGCGAACTGCGTTACCTGTTCACGCCCGACGGGCGCTCGATCGACGCCGACTTAGTACGCCATGGTAGCGCCCGCGCCTGGCGCGAGGACGGCGCGTTCCGTGACATCCTCGTTGGCATCGAGAACGCAGTCCGCGTCGAGGGAGTCGGCTGTCTCTGGCAGGGATGATCCCTCGATGATCAGTCCCGCACGCGCTGCGCCATCTGGTAGATCTTGCCCTCGGTCTTGATCGACGGGGCGATCACCATGCGCGCCTCGTGAAACTCCCTGATCGTCCGCGCACCGCAGGTGGCCATCGAGGTACGCAGCGCGCCCATCAGGTTCTCTGTGCCATCGGTCAGCGAGGTAGGCCCGAACAGCAGCTGATTCAGGCTGTGGTTGCGACCGATATGGACGCGCACACCTCGCGGCAGCTCCGCGTGTGGCGTCGCCATGCCCCAGTGGTAACCACGCCCCGGGGCTTCCTCGGTGCCGGCGAACGGTGAACCGATCATGATCGCGTCCGCGCCGGCACAGATGGATTTCGCGACATCACCACCGGTACGGATGCCACCGTCCGTAATGATCGGCACGTAACGTCCGGTGCGCTCGAAGTACAGGTCCCGCGCGTGCGCGGTGTCGATCGTCGCCGTGATCTGCGGGATGCCGATGCCGAGCACTTCGCGAGACGTGCAAGCTGCCCCCGGCCCGACGCCGACGAGGATGGCGTGCACGCCCGTCTCCATCAGCTCGAGCGTGGCGTCGTGGTCCACGGTGTTGCCCACGATCACCGGAACCGGGTCGAGTTGCCGCACGAGCTCCTCGAGCCGCAGGCCGCGCAATGACTTCGAGACGTGGCGAGCAGTCGTCACTGTGGACTGGACGACGAAGTACTCGGCGCCGGCCTCGACCGCGATGGGTGCGAAGCGCTTCGTGTTCTGGGGTGTCGTGCTGACGACGGGGATGCCTCCGCCCTGCTTGATCTCCTCCACGCGGCGGGCGATCAGATCCTCGCGGACCGGCTCCTGGTACACACGCTGGATGATCTCGGTCGACTCGGTGAGGCTGGCGGCGGCGATCCGGTCGAGGACCTCGTCGGGGTTGTCGTAGCGGGTCTGCACGCCGTCAAGGTTCAGCACCGCCATTCCGCCGAGCTTCGAGTAGGTCGTCGCAAACCTCGGGTCGACGACCGCGTCCATGGAGGATGCGAGGATCGGGATGGGGAACGAACGCCCGCCGAGTTCGAAGTCGGGGGAGACCATCTCCGGATTCGTGGTCACCGCACCCGGCACGATGGCTACGTCGTCAAATCCGTATGCATGCTCGAGAGTCTTCTTTACCGCCATCTGAGGGGCCTCCAGCCGTCCACTGAATACGAACAGCCCCCTCGAACGAGGGGGCCGGACACGCAGAGACCCCTCACAGCGGAGGGGTCTTCGTCGATTCGATCCTCATGGGTTGTTTGCACCGCCCAACGTGTTCCAGACAAGGTACGCCCGGGCCTGCGGCCGGTCAACGCGGGTAAGCACGCCGGGGCGTCCTGCTCGCTCGGCGACGACCGGATCGCATGCTACGATGCGTCCCCATGCCCGAGACCATCCTCGTCTGTGTCGCCTGGCCATATGCCAACACGCCGCTGCACGCCGGGCAGATCGCAGGCGCGTACCTCCCGGCCGACATCTTCGCCCGCTACCACCGTATGCGAGGCAATCGCGTGCTCATGGTCTCTGGGTCGGATGCCCATGGGACCCCGATTACCGTCCGCGCCGAAGCCGAGGGAATCAGCCCCCAGGCGATCTTCGAGCGCAACCATGCCTCGTTCCTCGAGACGTTCGAGCGGTTCGGCATCTCCTTCGACCTCTTTACGTCGACGGCGACGGACAACCATGCGCAGGTCTCGCAGGAACTCTTCCTCCAGCTGCGCGAAGCCGGCTACATCTATCCCGCCGAACAGACGCTGCTCTACGACCCGAAGGCCGACCGCTTTCTCCCTGACCGTTATGTCGAGGGGACGTGCCCGGTCTGCGGCTACGAGGGCGCTCGGGGCGACCAGTGCGACAACTGCGGGTCCACGCTCGACGCGATCGAGCTGATCAACCCGCGCTCGCGCTTCTCTGACGCTACTCCGGTACCGCGACCCTCCACGCACTTCTTCCTCAAGTTGAGTGCGTTCAATGAGCCTTTGCGCGAATGGGTCGAGCGGCAGGAGCACTGGCGACCGGCCGTCCGCAACTTCACCCTCGGGCTGCTCCGAGAAGGCCTGCACGACCGCGGGATCACGCGCGACCTCGACTGGGGCATCCCTGTGCCCGTCGAGGGCTTCGAGGGCAAGCGTATCTACGTTTGGTTTGAGGCCGTGATCGGCTATCTCTCCGCCTCGATCGAGTGGGCTTCGAGGAATGGCACCCCCGAGGCATGGTGCGACTTCTGGGAGGACCCGTCGGCGCGCACGTATTACTTCCAGGGGAAGGACAACGTGCCGTTCCACACCACGATCTGGCCAGCAATGCTGATGGGACGCGGCGGCCTGAATCTCCCGTACGACGTGCCGGCGAACCAGTACGTCACGATGTCGGGCGCCAAGGCATCATCGAGCCGCAACTGGGCTGTCTGGATGCCGGACTATGTCGCCCGTCACGACCCCGATCCGCTGCGGTACATGCTGTCGGCGATCATGCCGGAGACGTCCGACTCCGACTTCACCTGGGCCGAATACGTTCGCCGCAACAACGACGAGCTCGTCGCCACCTGGGGCAACCTCGTGAACCGTGTACTCACGTTCACAAGGCGCAACTTTGACGCTCGCGTGCCCGAACCGCGAGCGATGCTGGCCCCGGAGTCGCAGGCGATCCTCGATGCGGTCGACGCCGCGTTCGAGGAGGTGGGCCAACACATCGAGGCCGTGCGGCTGCGTGCCGCACTGCAAGCCGCGATGTCGGTCGCGCAGCAGACGAACCGCTACCTGGACGAGCGGGCGCCCTGGAGCGCCATCAAGCAGGATCGCGAGTCGGCAGCAGAAACGCTGTACACCGCCATCAACGTCATCAGCGGACTCGCGAGCCTCTTCCAGCCCTTCATGCCATTCACCTCCCCCGTCGCGTGGAGCCTCGGGGGCAATCAGGGCGACATCGAGGGCGCGGGGTGGCGGCGGTCGCCAGTCCCGGCGGGCACATCGCTCCCGGAGCCATCCCCTCTGTTCAAGAAACTGGATGACGCCCTCGTCGACGAGGAAGAAGCGCGGCTCGGCCGGTGAACGCTCCGGTGGTCGACGCGCACGCTCACACCTACTCCCGTCAGTTCGACGATGACCGGGACGCGACGTTTCAGCGCGCCTGGGACGCGGGCCTCGTCGCGGTCGTCGAGGTCGGCGGCGACGTCGACAGCAGCCGCCGCGCGCTCGCCCTCAGCGACGCTGATCCTCGGGTCCATGCCGTCGCCGGGATCCATCCCCACGAGGCGCAGCACCTCGATACCGAGCGCGAGGAGCTGCGCGCGCTCGTTGGCACCGGCCGATTCGTGGGCGTGGGGGAGATCGGCTTCGATTTCCACTACAACCATTCGCCGCGAGAGGCGCAGTTCGCCGCGTTCCTGTGGCAGCTCGACCTGGCGCGCGAGGCGGAGCTGCCCGTCGTGATCCATTGCCGCGAGGCGGACGACGACGGCTTCGCGGTCCTCAGCGAGTGGGCGCGGCGTGTCGGACGCTACCTCGGGCCCGAGCGCGAGATCGGAATGCTGCACTGCTTCGCGGGCAACGCCGAGCTGGCGCAGCGCTACATCGAGCTGGGCTTCCTGATCTCCATTCCCGGGCCAGTCACGTACAAGAACAACGACCGGGGCCAGCTCGTCGCCCGTTCGGTGCCGTTAACAGCTATGCTGGTAGAGACGGACGCGCCCTACCTCACCCCGAACCCGCATCGCGGCACGCGCAACGAGCCTGCGTACGTCCTCGAGACGATTCGTATGGTCGCACAGCTCCGCGGATGCACGCCGGAGGAGGTCGCGACCGCAACCGCGCAGAACGCGGGCCGCCTCTTCGGCTTCCGCATCGAGTAGCAGCGCATGACCACGAGAACCGACGTGACAGCAATCTATGGTCCGGTCGCGGGGGATCTCCCACGTGTCGACCAGATGCTTACCTCGCTCCAACACGTGGAGTTCCCGTGGTTGCGCAGCATGCTCGAAGCGACGCTGACGGGCGGCGGGAAGCGGCTCCGCCCCGCGATCGCGCTGCTGGCGGGGCGCCTCGGGGACTATGACCTCGACAAGCTCGTCCCGCTCGCCGCCAGCGTGGAGCTGCTGCACACCGCCACCCTGATTCACGACGACGTGATCGACGCCGCCCAGGAGCGCCGGGGCAAGCCGACCGCCGCGGCGCTGTTCAACAACGCCTCGAGCGTCATGCTCGGCGACTACATGTTCGCCCACGCGGCCGAGTTCGTAGCCCGGACCGGGAACATCCGGGTCATCCGCAACTTCGCCGACACGCTGCGCGTCATGGCCAACGGCGAGCTCACGCAGGACATGAGCGCCTACGAGTACTCCGCCGACGTCCAGCGGTACCTCGACCGCATCTACGGCAAGACCGCCTCGCTCTTCGCGACCGCCGCCGAAGGCGGTGCCATCGTGACCGGGGCGCCCGAGGAGTTCGTGGCGCCTATGCGCAGCTTTGGCGAACACCTCGGGATGGCGTTCCAGATTGTGGACGACATCCTCGATTTCAGTGCGACGTCCGAGGAGCTCGGCAAGCCGGCGGGTTCCGACCTGCTGTCAGGCACCCTGACACTCCCGACGCTGCTCTACATGGAGCGGTACCCGGACGACAACCCCGTCCGCCGCGCATTCGACGGCACCCGACGGCGCGCGAATCTGGCGCGAGCCATCGACGAGATCCGCGATTCCGACATCCTTGAAGAGTCGATGAAAACGGCGGAGCGCTTCGCCCTGCACGCCCGCGACGCACTGGAGCGGATCCCGAGCGGTGATCCGAGGACGACCCTCGACGGCCTCGTCGACTACGTGCTGAGCCGCCGCTCCTAGTCGGTTCTACTTAGCCGACTTTGCTTTCGCCGTCGACTTCTTCTTGCGCGGCCGGACGCGAATTTCGGGCTTTGACGCCACCTTTTCGTCCTCGCTGAGCACCGTGCTCGCTCGCCGCTTGCGCTCCTCCGGGACGATGTCTTCCTTCTTTGCCTCGCTCGAGGTGAGTGGGTTCTTCAGCTGCCCCTCGAGGCCCCACGACAGCCCCTGGTCCGGGATACGGCGGGGCATTCCGTCGCGCATGACAAACGCGGCGAACTCGGTGGGCATGATGCGCTTCGACTCGGAGTCGCAGACCACACATGGCTGCGGGTCCGTCGCCTGGCTGATCGGGCGCAACAGCTCGAAGATGCCATTGCAGTTTGTGCAGTAGTACTCGTATAGCGGCACGGTCAGTCCCCCTCTGTCAGGTCATTTCGAGTATAGGCGTCCCCTCGGACGCCGGCAGCAGCCAGCCGGCGTGCGTCGGCCACGAACTGGGCACTCGTCAGCGCCCGCTCGCTCACCGCGCGCACGAGCGTGTGCATCACGCGCTCGAGGCCGCCCGCCAACTCCGAGTTGAGGCGAATCCGACCGGCTTCCTCGTACGGTCCCGCCTGGATAGCGCGCAGGACCTTGAGTACGGTCGCATCGATGGCCAGAGCATCGTTATGGCGCTCGCGGCAGCGAGGGCAAACGACGCCGCCGCCGAGTGGTGACCACGTCGCACGTTCGGCGGCAACTGCATCGCCGCAACCGATGCAGTCCCGCCACTCCGGGCGGAAGCCGGTCGTCGCGAGCAGCTCCATCTCGAAGGTGCGGGTCACGAGGTGCACTCCGTCGCCCCGGCTGAGTCGTACGAGCGAGGCCAGCAGCAGTTCGTAGATACCGTGCGCGTCGGCATGTTCGACCGTCATCCGGTCGGCCAGCTCGGCAAGGTACATCGCGGTGCTCAACCGCTCCAGATCCGCATGCAGCGCGGGAAACCCCTCGATCATTTGCGCCTGCGTCACGATGTCGAGATTCCGCCCGTGCGCCAGCAGCACTTCGACCTGAATAAGCGGCTCCAGGTGCCCCGCAAGGCGGCTCTTTGGCCGCAGCGTCCCCTTCGCGACCGCGTCGACCTTGCCCCGAGCCGGTGTGAGCAGCGTCACGATACGGTCAGCTTCTCCCAGGCGTCGGTGGCGCAATACCAGCGCCTCCGTTCGGGTGACCCGAGGCGGACGCGCGGACATCGCTAGCTCGGGCCAGGGCCGCGGCCCTGCGGACGGCCGCCGAGCATGCGAGCGGCCAGCCAGACGAGTGCCGCCACGATTGCCGCCACGACGCCCGCGACCCGGACGGACGCCGTGTCACTCGTGCCGGTGTTGTTTAGCACGACGGTGACGACGACCCACGTGACCACGAAGGCGACCCACCACCACTTCCCGAGGCCGCTCCACAGCTTCACCGCTACTCCACCACCTGCCGGAACTCGAGCGCTCGCCCAAGCGTCACGTCGTCAGCGTATTCGAGGTCCGCCCCGGCGGGCAGGCCTCGCGCCAGCCGGGTGACGCGGATCCCGAGCGGCGTGAGCAGCCGTCCCAGGTACATTGCCGTCGCTTCGCCTTCGAGGTTCGGGTTCGTCGCCACGATCACCTCGGTCGCGTCATGGTCGACGTCTCGCAGCCGCGCGAGCAACTCGGCGATCTTAAGGTCCTCGGGGCCGACGCCGTCAGCGGGCGAGATCACGCCGTGGAGCACGTGAAACAGCCCGTGGTAGCCCCGCGTGCGCTCGATCGCCCGCAGGTCGAGCGGTTCCTCCACCACGCAGATCGAGGTGCGGTCGCGAGACGTGTCGAGGCAAATCCGGCACGGATCCTGCTCGGTAATGTCCTGGCAGCGCGAGCACAGGACGACCCGCTCTTTCACCTCGAGGAGCGCCTCCGCTAGCGCACGCGCTTCTTCCTCGGGCGCACGCAGGATGTAATACGCCAGACGTTGCGCCGACTTCGGACCGATCCCGGGCAGACGGTGAAACGCCTCGACGAGGCGTTGAATCGGAGAGGTCGAGGATGGCCAGGGGTCCTGCAACGGCCGCGTCCGCTAGTTGTCGACCGGGACGGCGCCGTACCGCAGCGCCTCCTCGAGGAGATGGCCGCCTCGTGACTGAGCCTGCGGCGGCGGCGCGGCAGCCTGCTGCATGGCGTCCCAGACAACGGGTACCACCTGCACCGGATGCCCAACCGCCTCGGCCACCGCCTCCCGGATCGCCTGCATGACCTTCGGGTCTTCCTGCGCCTTCTGCACGTGCGTCGGGAAGCGGAACCCGAGCTCTACGCTGTCCCCGTCGAAGCTCTTGATGTCACACGCGGTGTTCAGCAGAGCGCCCGCCTTGTGCGAACGCTTCCGCACTGCCTCGCGGATGCCGCCCCATTTGCCGCGAATCTCCCGCAGGGCCGGAGGCGCGTCCGCGGCGTCAGGTGGGACGAATGGCGGCGGGGGCGCCTCGCGCTCCGCCTCAACCGGTGGCGTCGAGGCGATCGGCGGCACGGGCTGAGGGCGCGGCTGCGGCGGCTGCGGTGTGCGCGCCCGCTGCCCTTGCCGCGGCGCTGCCGAGGACGATCGTCGCTCCGCTGGAGCAGAACGGGTAGCCCTCCCCTCGGCCGGCTGTGTCGGCGCGGCGGCCACGGGCGGCTGACCCGTATTCGCCGTCAATCCGACCGCCAGCGAGGCGAACGCGATCTCCGCGGGGAGCGAATCGTACGGATCGCCCGCGAAATCGAGGTCACCAAATGCCCGCAGAGCCGCCACGATGTCCGCCGAGCCAACCTCGTTCGCGATCTCGCGAAGCTCCGCGGTCTGCGACTCGGAGAGCGAAAGCTGGTCGGTCGCCCCAGCACGAATGAGCAGCAACGAGCGGAGCGTCGCCACGACCTCGCGCGCAAACGCCCGGATATCGAGGCCGTCATCGCGCGCCGCGGCGAGGACTGCGAGGCCCGCGCTAAGGTCTCGCTTGACCGCGGCCCCTGCCAACTCCGTGGTGCGATGGTCGACGACGAGGCCGAGCCCACGCTGTACGGCATCGAGGTCCAGCGTGCGACCGTGGTAGGCCACGAGCTGGTCGAGCAGGTTGACTGCATCGCGCATCGAGCCGGTCGCCTGCCGCGCAATCAGTTCGAGGCAGCCGGGGGCGACGGTCATTCCCTCGCCGTCCGCAATCACCTGCAGCCATTCCACCGTATTGGCGAGCGTGTGGCGGCGGAAGTCGAACCGCTGGCAGCGCGACGTAATCGTCGCGGGAATCCGGTGCGCCTCGGTCGTCGCGAGGATGAAGATGATGTGCGGCGGAGGCTCCTCGAGCGTCTTGAGCAGCGCGTTAAAGGCCGCGTCCGTGAGCATGTGCACCTCGTCGATGAGATACACCTTGTAGCGGGCGCTGTTTGGCGCGTAGCCCGCCGCTTCTCGCAACGCGCGGACCTCGTCGATGCCTCGGTTCGAGGCGGCATCGAGTTCGATCAGGTCGAGCGCACGCCCGCTCTGGAATGCCTCGCAGGAGGTGCAGGTATTGCAGGGCTCGCCCTCGACCGGCTCGAGGCAGTTCACAGCCTTGGCGAGGATACGCCCCGTGCTCGTCTTCCCCGTCCCACGGGGGCCCGTGAACAGATAGGCGTGCGCCGGTGACCCGCTCGCGACGGCATGACGGAGCGTCGTCGTGATCGGCTGCTGGCCGACGACGTCAGCGAACCGCTGTGGTCGCCACTTCCGGTAAAGGACTTCCTGGCTCACGTGCGTCCTGCTGCCTCGGGGGAGGAATCGAGGTCAGTCGTGCCAGTGTACACGGTCACCCGTGCGGCCTCATCCGAGGTTCAGTCGTGGTCGCTGTGCGCCTCATCGCCGCGTCCGGCGTGGATCCCCGCTCCGAGGACCGTCTCTTCCCTCGCTCGCATGACGGCGTCGTCCTCCGGCGTCTCATGGTCGTACCCGGCGAGGTGCAGCATCCCGTGCACGACCACATGCCGCAGCTCGAGATCCGCCGCCACGCTCGCGGCGGCGGCGTTCTCACGGACGGTGGGCACCGACACCGCGATATCACCGAGGTAGCGTGGTTCGCCGGGCGCGACGGGGAACTCCTCGCCCTCCGCTGCCGGGAACGAGAGGACATCGGTAGGTTCGTCCAGCCCTCGATGCTCATGGTTCAGCGCCCGCAGCAACGCAGGGCCCCCGAGGAGCACCGTGAGCTCGATGTCGCCGGCAAGCGCCTCGTCTTCGAGAACCCGCGTCAGCGCCGGAAGGTCCGCGCCTTCCGCGATCGCGCGGTCGTCAGCCTCGAGCGAATCGTCGAACTCGAGCAGGAGGTCGATGGGCACGTAGGGGCGGCTTAGACGAGGGTCTCGGCCGCGCGGCGTGCCGCTTCGATGAGCGGGGTTGGCACGAGCCCGAAGAACAGTACACCGGCGCCGGCGAGCATCAGTAGCCCGCTCGTGGTCAGGGTCGGCCGGAACGTCAGCGTGTCGCGCGGTTCGTCGAGGATCATGATGCGGGCCCAGCGCAGGTAGTAGTACGCGGAGATAGCCGTGTTCAGGACCGCAACGACAATCAGCCACACGAGCCAGTCCTGACCGGTGCGGACCGCGCTATTGAACACGTACACCTTCGCAAGGAAGCCCGCCGTGGGCGGGATGCCGGTGAGCGACAGCAGGCACAGGCTCAGCACGAGCGCCACGCCCGGCGAGCGCCTGAGCAGTCCCGCGTAATCGCGGATGTCGTCCGATCCGATCGACTTCGAGACGGCGATGACGGAGATGAAGACGCCGAGGTTCGTAGCTGCGTAGGTCCCGAGGAAGAACAGGACGGCTGAAGCGCCGAGTGTGCTGCCGCCGGCCACCGCCGCGAGCCCGACCGCGATATTGCCTGCCTGCGCGATCGAGGAATAGCCGAGCAACCGCTTTGCGTCCGTCTGCTGGATCGCGGCCACGTTCCCGAACGTCATCGAGACGGCGGCGAAGACGGCGAACATCTTCGCCCAGTCCTCGGATACGAAGGTGTCGCCGCCGCCCAACCCGGTGTAGAAGATGCGCAGCACGATAGCGAACCCACCCGCCTTCGAGGCGACCGACAGGAACGTCGTCACCGGCGTCGGCGAACCCTGGTAGACGTCGGGCACCCAGGCCTGGAACGGCACGATCGCCATCTTGAAGCCGAGCCCCGCCGCTACGAGAACGAACGCCAGGATGACAGCGAGGCGCGTCTCCTCGGCTCCGGCGCCGACGAACGCGGCGATCCCGGTGAGCGAAGTCGTGCCGGCGAGCCCGAACAGGAACGCGAAGCCGTACAGCAGGACCGCCGCCGAGATCGCGCCCGTGAGGAGGTACTTCAGGCCCGCCTCCGATGAGCGGTCGTCGCGCGCGATGCCGGCCAGCACGAACTGGACGATCGAGGTCGTCTCGAGGGCCACAAAGATCAGAATCAAGTCCTGCGCCTGTGCGAGCAGGACCATCGACGCCGTGGAGGTCAGCAACAGCGCGTAGAACTCGCCTCGCTGTTCGACCCGCTGCAGGCCGTCGCTCGAGACGATGACGACAGCCGCGGCGACCGCGAGCAGAAGGAACGTGAAGTACAGACCGAAGACATCGACGATCACGGCGCCGCCCAGGGCAGATTCACCCGGCAGGCCGGCCAGCACCTGCCAGCACGCCATCAGCGTCGCCACCACGAGGGTCAGCAGCGCCAGCCATTGGACGTCAGAGCGCCGGTTCGATGCCAAGTCGGCGATCAACACCACGGCCGCGCCGACGAGGAGTGTCGCGGCCGGCGCGATGTGGTGGAGTTGGTGCAGGCTATCCACCGTTAGCCGCCCCTCTGCACGATGGCGGCGATCGGGTCGATGCCGCTCTGGATCACATCGGTGAGCACGCGCGGGTAGATGCCGACGACGAAGATCGCGACGAGCATGCCGCCCATCGCGGTGCGCTCCCACCACTGGTTCGCGTCGGTGAGGTCCGCCCAGCGTTCATTGGGCGGGCCCGTAAACACGCGCTGGACGGTCCACAGGATGTAGCCCGCCGCAAGCACCACCCCGAAGACCGCGAAGATCGTGGCCGCTGGATGTGGGCCCAGCGACCCGAGGAACACGGTCACCTCGGCGACGAATCCCGAGAGCCCGGGCAGCCCGAGTGCGGCGAGGCCCGCGACCACCATCACAACGCCGATCAACGGCATCCGGTGCATCAGACCGCTCAGCTCGGAGATCTGTCGCGTGTGCGCCCGGTCATACACCAGGCCGACCATGATGAAGAGCAGCCCCGTGATCGTGCCGTGGGTGAACATCTGCAGCGCCGCCCCGGACAGCCCCACCGGGCCGAGCGCGGCAATGCCGAGCAAGACGTACCCCATATGCGACACCGACGAGTACGCGACAAGACGCTTCAGGTCGCGCTGGCGCAACGTGATCAGCGCGCCGTAGATGACGCTGAAGCCCGCGATTCCCGCCAGCAGCACACGGAAGTCGTGCGCTTGCTGCGGAAGGATCGGCAGCACGATGCGCAAGATGCCGTAGCCGCCCATCTTGAGCAGTACGCCGGCCAGCATGACCGACACCGCGGTGGGCGCGTCGGTGTGCGCGTCCGGGAGCCAAGTGTGCACCGGGAACACCGGCAGCTTCACGAGGAACGCGGCCATGATGAACCAGAAAATGGCCGCCAGCGGGATAGCAGCCTCCGTCGGCGGCGATGCCGTGAGCTTCGCGATGTCGAACGTGCCAGCCGTGAAGCCCAGCACGAGGAACCCCACAAGCATCAGCGCCGAGCCAGCAATGGTGTACAGCAGGAACTTCATCGCGCTGTACTCTTTGCGGCCCGACCCCCAGATGCTGATCAGCAAATACATCGGGATCAGCTCGAGCTCCCAGAACAGGAAGAATTGGATCAGGTCGAGCGACAGGAACACACCAGCGACCGCCGTCTCGAGGACCAGCAGCCAGGCGAAGTACTCCTTGGTCCGCAGCGTCACATTGAACGACACGAGCACCGCGGCCACTGACAGGAGTCCGGTGAGCAGCACCATCGGCGTCGACAGGCCGTCGACACCAAGGACGTACTGCACCGAGAAACCGGCATCGCCGGCACGGATCCAGTTGAAGCGGTCGACCATCTGATAGCCGGCCTCGTCCGGGTCGAAGCGGACGAAGATCAGTATCGAGAGCGCAAACGCCAGACCGGACGCGATGAGCGCGACCCATCGGGCGTCGGCCGCGCGGTCGCGCGGCAGCAGGGCGATCACGAGAGCGCCGGCGATGGGGAGGAGCAGGAACGCCGTCAGCATCTACCGCTCCAACACATTCCCGCT
>JAIBBD010000102.1 GCA_019694855.1 Dehalococcoidia bacterium | reverse complement strand
CCGCGTCGTCCCAGCGCAACGGCGCGAGGTACCTCGTCTCGGTGTGCGTCTGGAAGCGCAGCACGTCACGGTGGCTCGGCACGCCGGCCTCGACGTCGTACGCATCGAGGGCGATCTCCGTCAGCGCCAGTAGCACGCCGCCGTGCACGAACGGCGTCCCGCCGAAGGAGTCGGTATGCCGCAGCGGCAGCCGCACCTCGAAGCGGAACGACGGCGATGTGCCCTCCGAGGTCATGCGACGCCCTCCGACTGTCGTCGCCAGAAGGCAACGAACTCCTCGGGCCAGACCACGTTCCGAGGCTCGGCCTCGCCCCCCCGGAACAGCGGCGCGAGGTCCTCCACGCGGTACCCCGCGATCCCACACCCGACCGGCGTCACATGGAACGTCAGCTCCGGATGCTCCGAGGCAAACCGCAGGAACTCGAGGACGTGCCGCCGGATCGCCGCGAGCGGTACGCGGAAGTCATCGCGCCGCTTGTAGTCCACGGTCGGGATGGCATACGCCTGGCCCTGCAGTCCGACCGCCTGCCCCCACACCGCGCCGAAGTGGCGCACCGCATCGGCCGCCGCACCCCCGGCGTGCTTCCCGTCAGTGTTGCTTCCGAAGACGAACACATGTCCCGCGGGCAGCGTGGTCAACCGCTCCATCGCGACCCACGCCCGCCTCGAGACTGCGCCTCGTACGTCCGGTCCCCTCCCCCTCGAAGGGGGAGGGCGAGGGAGGGGGTGACGGGCCGCGAGGCCCGCTCCGAATCTCGTCTCGTATGCACGCTTACTTGAGCGCCAGCATCCGCTCGAGCGCGATGCGTGCGTACCGCTTCGTCTCCTCCGGGATCTGAATGCGGTTCACCACCTCGCCCCGCACGAGCGACTCCATCACCCACGCGAGGTACGCCGGGTGCACCCGGTACATCGTGCTGCACGGGCACACCACCGGGTCGAGGCAGAACACCGTCTTGTCCGGGTGCTCCTTCGCCAGCCGCGATACGAGGTTGATCTCCGTCCCCACACCGATCACCGACCCCGCTGGAGCGTTTGCGACGTACTTAGCGATGAACGCCGTCGAGCCGTTCGCGTCGGCGGCCTGCACCACGTCGTAGCGACACTCCGGGTGCACCACGATCTTGACCCCGGGGTACTGCGCGCGGGCCTCCTCGATCTGCGTCAGCGAGAACCGCTGGTGCACCGAGCAGTGCCCCTGCCACAGGATGATGCGCGACCGTTCGAGCGCCGCGGGGTCGGCCCCGCCGAGGCGGCCCGCCGGCTGCCGCCAGTTCCACAGCACCATCTCCTCCAGCGGGATCCCCATCGCGTGGCCCGTGTTCCGCCCCAGGTGCTGGTCCGGGAAGAAGAACACCCGCTTCCCGCGCTCGAAGGCCCATTCGAGGACCTTGCCGGCGTTCGAGGAGGTGCAGACCACGCCCCCGTGTTCGCCGCAGAACGCCTTCAGCGAGGCCGCCGAGTTCATGTACGTGACCGGGATGATGTCCTCGGCCGTCCCGAAGAACGCCTCGAGCTCCCGCCACGCCGACCGCACGTCGGGCTCCGAGGCCATGTCCGCCATCGAACAGCCCGCCTCGAGGTTCGGCAGGATCACCTGCTGGTGCGGCTGGCAGAGGATGTCCGCCGCCTCCGCCATGAAGTGCACCCCGCAGAAGACGATGTATTCCGACTCCGGCCGCTCCGCCGCGTACTGCGCGAGCATGAACGAGTCGCCCCGCTCATCCGCGAACTCGATGATGTCCTCCCGCTGGTAGTGATGCCCGAGGATCACGACGCGGCTGCCGAGGGCCGCCCGCGCCGCCCGGATGCGCGCCGTCAGCTCCTCGGCGCCCAGCCCCTGGTACTCCGCCGGGATGCCCCGCTGCCACGATCCGAACGACACCTCCTGCACGAGGGGGATCGTCGCGATGCCGGTGTCTGTCTCACACTGCAGCTGCGCCGCCGAAGGCGCAGGCCGCGTGCCTGCCTCGATGACCACAGGTCGCCTCCTCCGAGGTGAGCGCCGGGCCAGATAGCGTACTTAGTACGCAAACTGACCTGCGACCATGGTACTCCCGGGGGGTACGGCGGGTCAATGTGAGCGAGGGATGGGTGGTGGCTCAGTTCAAACTGACCCGCTACCGAGGGATGAGTGTTCGTGAGTGAGACCCGCGCGGGGATGGCCGGCGGTTACAAGACGCGCCGAACCTGCCGCGGAAGACGTGAATTCCATCACCTCGAATCCATGACTTTCGTCCCGAGTGGTGGAGATTACTATGCGTATAGTGACTAACGAGAGGTATCTTGGCGTGACAACGGAGTGGGCAGACTAGGGGCATCAGGATGAGCGTGGTCTGGCGGGCATCCGGGCTTTCACGACTGAAGAGCGCCGTAACCAGCGGAACCTGGGATGAAGCGCCGAGGTGGCTTTTGACTGCGTTCGTCCTGGCGAGCGGAGCATTGGCGACCGTGGGAATTAGCAACTCCGCGTTTCAGCGTGCGTTGACCAACGAGCGAGGCGTATTCATGGTCGCCGTTGGCTTACTGTTTGGCACTCTCGTTCTCGGCGCGATCGGCGTCGCGGCGGACAAGGGTGCCAAGGGATCCTTGTCACTGCTCGGCCTCACCACCTTCTACCTTGGTGGTGTCCTACTTCTCATCGCCGTCAGTCAATCCGAGTATATTCGCGAGCGGCCGACAATCACATCGGTCGTCCGAGACGATGCAGAGACGGGCAATCTGCTTCTTGACGTGTCAGTAGCGGCCAATCGACTCCTGGCGAGGGATCACCTGTTTATCGTTGTCTCCGGAGCGCCGACCAGTGGATCGGACTCCGGACTGGTGCGCTTGTACGACGTGAGGACGGGACCAGATCGCGAAGGCAAGCTGTCAAGTCAGTTTGCAGTCCCGGTTCCCAGAGGGGAGTTCGAGGAGGTGCACGTAGGTGTCGTACGCGTTGAAGGCGATCCAAGCGCAGAAGTGCGTCGAAGTGTATCGTGCGCAGACGCTGAGACGACGCTCATTTCGTGCTCCACTATTCGTCTTCCTAGTCGCCGTGCAACACCGTCTGTTGAGATCGCCTTCGCCGGTACGGGTTCAGACCGCGTGATGACTGTGAAATACAGTCAGGCGGATCTTAAGGCCTCGGAAGCGCTCGTCGCCGAGGCATCCGAGATGAGCGGTATGACGTTGAGTGATGGCTGGGCCGCGCCCAACGGCGGAGTCGCTTCCGGCACACTAAACATTCCACTCGGATCCGGAACGTCGCCAATATGTGTGCGCGTTTGGGTTCACTCCCCGTCGTCCGAGATATCGCGACCACCTGATGTTTGCTCCGCGCCGACCGCTGCGGCCTTCACAACCATCGTGAACCTAAGCCGACTTGTGGCTGCGCCTCAGTGATCTGAGGGAATTTGGCTGGCGAGAGGAGACTCCCCCCCTTCCGCGCTACACTCCCCACTGCACACAAGGAGGCACCGATGACCACCCGCGAGCTCACCGAGGACCAGCAGCGCATCCGCGGCTACCTGCTCGCGCAGGGGGAGAAGTATGGCTGGTTCGAGATCCTGCCGCGCATCCTCGAGACGCGGGTGCAGCTGCTGCAGGCGCTCGACGGCGTCACCGACGAGCAGGCCGACGTGCGCGTCGACGTCGATGAGTGGACCATCCGCGAGGCCATGGACCACGCCGTCAACGTCGCGCAGTCCACGCTGCGGCACGTCCAGCGCCTCGCGCTCGGGGAGTCGCAGGCGGGCGTCTACGAGGAGCCCCCGCGCCCGGAGCACCCCCGCCCGCTCAGCGAGCTGCGCGCGCTGCTCCTCGCCAACACCCTCGACATGGCCGCCATCCCCGGGAAGATGCCCGCGGACCCGCCCCTCGAGCCGATGGCCGCCCACGCCTTCTTCGGCGACCTCCACTGCAAGGCCTGGTACGTCTTCTTTCGCGTCCACGAGGTCGACCACGTGAACCAGGTCAACAAGATCCGCCAGGCCATCGGCATCTGACCTCGCGGGAGGCCCGCCGGCCCTGCCCGCGAGGGCCGAACGTCCCCTGCCCGCGCACCGAGCGCGCTGCTACCCTCGACACGTGACCACCGCGAACGCGGGCACGCCCGCGCTGCTCATCGAGGGCCTCACGAAGCGCTACGGCGACGTCGAGGCGCTGCGGGGCATCGATGTCCGCGTCGAGCGCGGCGAGGTCTTCGGCTTCCTCGGCCCGAACGGCGCCGGCAAGAGCACCACCATCCGCCTGATCCTCGACCTCATCCGCCCCACCGCGGGACGTATCGCCGTCTTCGGTGTGGATTGCCAGCGCGCCGCCGTCGAGGCCCGCCGCAGCATCGGCTACCTGCCCAGCGACCCCACCTACCCGAACGGTATGACCGCCGCCGAGGTGTTCGCCTACGCCGCCGCCGTGCGCCGCCAGCCCCTCGACCGCCCCTACGTCGACGGCCTCGTCCGCCGCCTCCAGCTCGACCCCACGAGGCACGTGCGCGACCTCTCGCGCGGCAACCGCCAGAAGGTTGGCCTCATCCAGGCGCTCAGCACCCGCGCCCCGCTACTCATCCTCGACGAGCCCACGACCGGCCTCGACCCGCTCGTGCAGGAGGAGGTGGAAGGCATCCTCCGTGACGTGGCCGCCGAGGGGCGCACGGTCTTCTTCTCCTCGCACATCCTCGCGGAGGTCGAGGCCATCTGCTCGCGCGCGACGATCCTGCGCGGCGGCCTCGTGGTCGACACCTTCGACCTCGCCGAGCAGCGCCGGCTCGCGCCCCTGCGCGTCGAGGTCATCCTCGACCGCCCGCTGGAGGACGGCGCGACGGCGACGCTCCCCGCCTCGGTCCGCCTGCTGGAGCACGAGGGCGCGCGCCTTGTCTTCGAGTCCCACGACGAGGGGATGGACGGCCTCGTGAAGTGGCTCGCGAGGTACCACGTCGAGCGCCTCATCTCCCGCGAGCCGACCCTCGAGGACCTCTTCATCCGCTACTACCACGCCCAGGATGGGGCCCAGGACGGCCCCGAGGGGCCGCCGCCCGTGCTCGCGGCCACGGAACGAGGCGCCTCGTGACGCTGCCGATCCTCCGCCGGGCGCTGGTCGAGCTGCGCTGGCAGATCGTCTGGTACGGCGTGGGGATGGGCGCCTATGGCGCGCTCATGGTCTGGCT
>JAIBBD010000101.1 GCA_019694855.1 Dehalococcoidia bacterium | reverse complement strand
GCGGCCCCGGTGAGCGTCCCGAGCCGAGCGGCAACCATCCGCGCGTCGTAGCGCGGCGCCGGGTCCTGCTGCTTGAACGTCCACTCGTGCGCCTCGTCCACGATCACGAGCCCGAGGTCTGGCTGAGGCGCGAACGCCGCAGAGCGAGAGCCGATCACCACGTCGTAGTCGCCCCGGGCCGCAGCGTGCCACTCGTCGTACGCCTCCCCGAGCGTCAGCCCGGAGTGCAACACCCCGACCCGTCCCGGGAACCGCTCGAGGAAGCGGCGCACGGTCTGTGGCGTGAGCGCGATTTCGGGCACCAGCACCAGCCCGCGCTTGCCGCGTTCCACTGCGTGGCGCAACGCGTCCAGGTACACCTCGGTCTTGCCGCTGCCCGTGACGCCCTGTAAGAGCACCGCCGAGCCGTCCGCACGGTCGATCGCGGCCCGGAGCGCTGCGGCCGCCTCGCGTTGTTCGGCCACCAACTCGACTGGGCCGCGCTCCGCCACGAGCACGTTGCGCAGCGGGTCGCGCCGCTGCAATTCCTCCTCGACGGCCACGATGCCTGCTTCCTGCAGCGCCGCGAGCGCCTCTCGTGCGCCGTCGCCGAAGCGCCGCGAGAGTTCGGTCACCACTACGCGCTCCTCGGGAGCCGCGACCAGCGTTTCGAGCAGTTGGGCCGCCGCGGCTTCCGCCCGCGTGCGCGACAGAGCCCGCACCTGTCGCTCCGCCTCCCGGCGCTCGATGCCGAGCCGCACGAAGTCGCCGTCGCGGACGAGCGCGCCTTCACCGATCAGCGTCTCCACTGCCGGCGCGCCGCGAGCGATGCGGGCGACCTCAGCGAATGGGCGCGGTCCGTCCGCATCCAACAGCGCCTGCAGCGCGCGGCCTCGTCTCGAGGCGCGCCGCCCCGTGATGCCAGCGGCGTCGGCAAGCGCGGCGGCGGGTGGGACAGCCAACCGCACGACCTCGGCTACCCGCGCGCGACCACGTGGACGGGTGAGGCTGTAGCGGCGTTCGGCGAGGCCTCGGCGGACCAGTGCGTTCAGGGCAGCATCGAAGCCCCGCCCGCCGAGGATCTCGCGCAGCTCGTCCACCGCGCGGGGCGTCTCGTCCAGCAGCTCGTACAGTCGCTGCTGGCGTTCCGACAGCGCTTCGGGTGAGGCGGAAGCACCGCGCACCAGGGCCGTCCTGGGCGCCTCTCCGGCGCCCGGCGGCAACATGAGCGCCACCGCGTCCCACGGCGGCGCGAGGTAGTACTCCGCAATCCAGGCCGCCAGCTCGAGGCGTGGTGCATCCACGCGGGGCGCGCCCTCGACGGGCGGCTCCAGCTCCCTGGTCTCGCCCGCGTAGCCGGGGAGGTCCGTCGGCCCTTCCATCACGACCCCCTGCAGCGTCCGCGCGCCCCAGGGGACATGCACGACGTCGCCCGGCGTGACCTCGCGCCCTCCAGGGACGCGGTAGGTGAACGCCATGAAGCTGGGCCGACCGCTGTTCACGGCGACCCGTACGTATCGCGGTCTGCCGCTGGTAGTCACGCCGCATTCTAGACAGCCCGCCGGCGGTGCTGTGGGACGGCGAGGCACAGCGCATCACGATCCGCTAGGCTCAACCTGAATCGGGGCGGACGATGCCAGGACTCACCCTCGTCACTGGCGGGCCGGCGAGCGGGAAGACCGCGCGCCTGCTCGACGTGGCCAGCGGTCACTATCGCCACGACCCCTTTTCGCCCGTGCTGGTGCTCGTCCCCACGGCCCGCCACGCCGACCAGTTCCGCCAGCGCCTCGTCGCCCGCGTCGGCGTCGCCGTCGGCCTCGAGGTGACGACCGCGCGCTTGTTCGCCGCCCGCCTGACCGCTGAGGCGCCGATCGCGCCACCCGAGGTGGCGGGGGAGCTTCTCGCGCGCGTGGTCCGGGGACAGGCAGCGGGAGTCGGCCCTGCCCGCCGGTTCGAGCCCGTCGCGCACACCCAAGGGCTGCATGCGATGGTGCGTGCGGCGGTCGGCGAGCTATGCCGCGCCGCTGTCGACGCCGACGCGTTGGTCGCAGCCGCCGACCGGCTCGGTCAGCCCGACCTGCCCGCGCTCGCCGCGCTGTATGCCGGCTACCTCGAGGTGCTGGGCGAGCGGGGCTGGCATCCGCCCGAAGCGAGGGCCCGCCTCGCCGCACAGGCGCTCGACGTGCATCCACTCGCGCCACTCGTGCTCGTGGACAGTATGCAGTTCCTTGAGCCAGGCGAGGTCGAACTCGTTGCCGGGCTCGCCCGTCGCAGCGAGGTATGGCTCGCCCTCGACGAGACATCGGGTGCGCGCGCCGCGTGGACCCTGGCGGCACTCGAAGCAGCGGTCCCCGACGCCCGACGCGAGGTGCTGCCAGCCGCAGCCAGCGTCGAGCCGGGGTTCGAGGCGTTCTCGGCCGCCGACCACGACGCGCAGCTGCGCGAGGTGGCGCGGTCAATCAAGCGGCAACTGGCAGACGATCCGACTCTGCGTCCTTCGGACGTCGCGGTGACCATGCGCCAGGTCGCGCCCCACCTCGCCGCGTCCCGACGAGTGTTCCGGGAGTTCGACCTACCGCTCGACCCCGCGGCGGGCGAACGGCTTTCCGAGCGTCCCTTCGGCGTCTGGGTACTGCGCCTGCTCCGGCTCGGCGCACACGGATGGCGGCTGCTCGACGTCCTCGACGCGCTCGAGGGCGGCTGGTTCGACCGCGCACGTGCCGGAATCGCGCAGGGCGAGCTCGACCGGCTGCGCCGCATCGGGCGGCGGCACCAGCTCTGGTCGGGACTCGAGGCGCTGCGCCGCCTCCCGGAAGCGACCCGCGTGGAGGTCGAGGCTGGCGCGGAGGCCCCGGATGCGGCCACCCGGGACCTGCACCCGTGGCTCGCCACCCTCGACCGCCTGTCCGCGTTACTCGACCCCGATGTGAGTCGCACGCCGGGCGAGCACGCGACCCGCCTCGATGCCGCGCTGTTCGGATTGGATGGCCTCGTTCGCGACCCAGAAGACGACGTTGCCTTCACCGTCGAGACAGCCGCCCTGCGACGCGACCTCGATGCGTTTCGCGCCGTGGACGATGCGCTCGGCGCCACGGCACTGCCGTTCGCCGCGTTCGTCGACCTGCTCGAAGCGAGGCTCCAACGCCCGACGACGCTCATTCGCGAGGCAGGCGGCGTCCTCCTCGCTCCCATGCACACCCTGCACGGGCTGCGTTTCCGCAGGGTCTACGTCGTTGGCCTCGCGGAAGGCGAGTTCCCGGCGCCGCGTCCGAAGGCCGGACTCCTCTCGCCGGCGACACGGCGCGCACTGGCCGAGGCGGACATCGACCTGCCGCCCGAGTCCCGCGCCACAGAGGACGAGCTGTGGCGGGGTGCGATCACCCGGGCACTGCACACCTCGCTCTGGCGTCCGCGCTTCGATGACCGCGGCCGGCAGGCCGCTCCCTCGTACTACTTCGTCGCCGCGACGCGCTCGCCCGTGAACGAGCTGCCACTGGGCGCCTCTCCCGAGGATGTGGGCTCGACGCGAGAACTCGCGCTCAGCCTCACTCGGCGCTGGCCCGACGAGACCCGGCGGCCCCGGGCGTTTCCCGCCTGGGAACTCGTCGTGGGGCAAGCTGCAGCCGTCGAGCAACGACGCCGCTCGTTCGCCACGGCGGGCCGCTTCGAGGGCGACCTCCCCGGCCTCGACGTCGCGCCCCTCGTGGGTGGCGAGGTGGAATGGAGCGCCAGCCGCCTCGAGTCCTATCTGACCTGCCCGTTTCAGTTCTTCGGCCACTACGGACTGCTGCTCCGGGAACTCGACGAAGAGCAGTCGGAAGCGGACGCCGCCACCCGAGGCACCGTCATCCACGCGATCCTCGAGGATGCGCTCGCGCCGCTCGCCGGGCGGGGCGGTACCCTCGACGAGCCGGGGCTGGCGGAGGCCATCGAGGGACTGCGGACCCGCGGCCGCGCGATCTGGGAGGCGGCGCCGCAACGCTACGCGTTCGGCCGGGAGGCGCTCTGGCGGCACCAGGGTGAGCAGACGCTACGCCGCCTCGAACGGCTGCTCCACCGTGAGGCGGCCCGTCAGCAGGAGGCGGCCATCACGTCGATCGCCGCGAACGAGCTCATACTGCGAGGCCCGCTCCCCGGCGTCGATCCGCCGCTCCTGGTCCAGGCTCGCATCGATCGCCTCGACCGTGGCGGCGACGGTGGCGTCGAGGTCATCGACTACAAGAGCGGTCAGCCGATCCCAAAAGCGGATCTCGATGGCGGCCGCCGGCTGCAGCTGCAGCTCTACGCGCTGCTGGCGGGCGAGCAATTCGGCACTCGGTCGCTCGTCGGGCGCTATGCCTACGTACGCCCCCCGAAGGGCGAATGGCTCCTCGATAACGCCCGCAACGACGATCGCCAGCTCCTGGAGGCCGCCGTCTCGCTCGCCGCGGAGGTCCGCGACGAGGTCGCCGCGGGCCGCTTCGCGGTCGCTCCCGCCGGCGACTGCCCCGGCTATTGCGCCGCGCGCACCCTCTGCCGGGTTAACCATTTCTCGAGGGCCAAGACGTGGAGTTGACGGCGGAGCAACGCGCCGTCGTCGAGGCGGGCGACGTCGACCTCGCCGTCACCGCGGGGGCCGGCAGCGGCAAGACGCACGTGCTCGTCGAGCGATACGTCGCGCTCCTTGAGCGGTGCCGCATTCCGGAGATCGCCGCTGTCACCTTCACCGAGGCCGCGGCGACCGAGATGCGCGAGCGCGTACGGCACGAGGTGTTGACCCGGCCGGACCTCGCGCGTCACCGCGCAGACGTGGACGAGGCGGTTATCGGCACCATCCATTCGTTCTGTCTCGGCCTGCTGCGCGACCACCCGGTCGAGGCGCGCATCGACCCTGCCGTGTCCGTCCTCGCCGAGGATGCCGCCGAGTTGCTGCGTCGCTCCGCGAGCGGCGCCGCCATCGATGACGCAGCCGGAGCCGACGACGTCCGGATCGAGGCGTTGCGCGCCCTCGGCGTCTACCCGCTTAGTCAGCTCCTCCCCACGCTACTGGCGGCCCGAGACGACGTGGCGAACGCGTTTGCGGCGCTCGGCCCGGACGCATCGGCCGCCGAACGGCTGCGCGAGCGCATGGCTGCGGCCTGCGAGGATCGGGTCCGGCCGTTGCGCGACGAGGTGTGCGAGCGGCTGGACGAGCTGCTC
>JAIBBD010000100.1 GCA_019694855.1 Dehalococcoidia bacterium | reverse complement strand
AGGTCGACGCGCTCGCCGTCACCGCGAGCGGCCACGTGCTCGTCTTCGGCACCTACTGGGAGGGCAACACCGCCCGCTGCTTCCTCCACCGCCGCGGCCTCGACGGCAAGCCGACCGCCGACACCGTCCCTGTCTTCTCGAACCTCCCGTGTCGGGCCATCGACATCGTCGCCGGTGACGGCGACGGCTACTGGTTGCTCGTCGAAGTAGAGGGCGGCAACGGCCCGCGCTGGCGCCTCGCCAGCGGCGTGTGGGGCCAAGAGCCGCTCGTCATCCGCACAGGCCTCGCCGACGAGACCGCCCACGCCCTCGCGCGCAGCCCACTCGGCCAGCTCGCGGCCTGCGGGACGGGGCCCTCGCCGATCCCGGTGTTCGACAAGATCGACGCCCACATCTGGCGCATCCAGGGCACGGCGACAGTCTTCGACTACTCTCCCACCTTCAATCAAGTTCACAGGTTTGACGAAACCGTACGCGACTGCGCGTTCGTGGGCGAACAGCTCCGCCTTGTCGGCGAGGTGTTCGGTCGGCACGAGGTAAACGACCCACAAGCACCCCAACGCAAGCGACCGTTCATCCTCGACACGGACCCGAACGGCGGCGCACCTCTATGGTTCGTCCCCGGTCTCGGGCCCGGCAACATCACCCAGGGAGGCGCGCTCACGATGGCGATCGACGACCAGGGCCGCACGCTCATGGGCCTCTACACGTGCACCGACGCGTGCCAGCCCGTAGGCGAGCTCCGCCGCTACGAGGCCGACGGCGAGCTCTCCTGGCACATGATGCTCGCGCCCGACACCTCGATGCCCCGCGCGCTCGCGTGGAGCCCGGCCGGCTACGTCGTCATGGCGTCCGCCCAGGTCGTCGCCGACTGGGAGACCAAGTTCCTGTTGCAGGCGTACCTCCCCGGCACCTACTCGCCGGCGTGGAGCTACGCCAAGGCGACCCTCCCGAACCTTCACCTCGCGCAGGCCGTCGCGGTCGCCCCGGGCGTCGTGATCGGCGGCGGCTTCGGTAGCGGGGGCTACTGGACCCTCGCATTCGTCGCACCGTAGCCGTCACTGCGGGATGAAGTCGGCGCAGGCCTCCTCGATCATGTCCGTGGCGACCTCGAAGCCGGGCCCATAGTCCGGCTCGAAGCAGTCGATCGACGACCAGCGCGGAAACTGCCGGATCAACTGACAGACCCGGTTGTTCTTCGACGTCGCGCACCACTCCTGCGTGTTCTGGAACAGGATCCCAAACATGACGATCGCGTCCGGGTCATCGTGCTTGGCCGCGAGCGCGGCCGCGGCCCAATCCTGCGGCGTGCCGGGGGAGTCGTCATCCGGAGTCACGCTCACGAACGTGACGAACAGCAGCGCGTCGTCGCGGAGGAAGCCCTCGTTGCAGCCCCCGGGTCCGTTCATCTCCGGGCTCATCGCGGCAGCGAACGCCGCCCCGAGCGCGTCGTAGCCGCTCTCACCGACCTGGGCCATGCAGGCGAACGTCTCCTTCAGCGCCGGGTCGCCCTTGATCAGGTAGCGTCGGCCGTCCGGGATGTCGCAGCGCTTGTTGGCCGCGAGCGACCCGGCATTGAACACGACCCCGCCGCCCCAGGTCTGGTCGCACGCGGTGATCGTGTCGATCGCGTCGCACGGATACCCGACGGCCTTGCACTTGTCGTCGCAATCTTCGTTGCAGCCCAGTTGCCCCCAGAACGGGTCGCCGTCGACGACCATGATGTGGTAGTCGAAGTCGGCGAATTTCCCCTGGATCGTGTCGATGAACTTGGGGAAGGCGTCCAGGAGTTGCGCCTGGATGTCGGACATGAAGGTTATCCCGGAGATCACGAACAGGAAGTCGATCTTCCCCTTGCACCCGGCCGGCTGCGAGGGCTCCAGGTCGTTCTTGCTGCCCACGTCGAGGAGAGGGCCCGTCGACGACCCGCCCCCGCTCGATGCGTGGCTCGCGCCTACTGAGTCCTCACCCCCCTCGCCCCCTGAACTTGTCGAGCTCCCCGGCTCGCCCGTGCTGGGCACCACGACCCCGCTCGTCTCAAACCCCGAGCCTCCCTCGGGCCGCGCGCCACACGCGCACAGCAGCAGAAGGGCAAGAGCGATGCCGGGCCGGGTCCGTGGCCGCATGCCCTGAGCCATACCGCGCGCGCCTGCCGCGAGCAAGGTTGCCTAGCCCCAGAGATGGCCCAGTTCGGCGCATGAGCGACGTCACTACGGGATGAACTCTCGCTCGCCGGGTCCTATCGCGGCAGCCTGGGCGCCACATCGTGCGAGAGGCTGAGCGGACCGGCGAGCGGCTCCGGTGGATCGACGAAGGGCCGCAAAGGTGGCTGGGCGACTTGGTCGATGCGGGCGTTGTCGGCGTGGAGCGCTGCGACCCCTCACGTCAGCGGTTCTACGCCACGCTGCAGCCGTCCGCACCCGTCGGCCATCAGCTCGTCGATCGTATTCTCCCCGACCACGCCCTCGTTGTAGTTGAAGTTCACCGCCATGCGCCCGTGCACGGTGGTGATCGCTAGGCTGAGCAGGCTGCCGAACGGGTTCGACGGCCTCGTAACCCGACAGAGCCCGCCTGACGCGAGCCGACGCCTCCGGAGGCGCGGATCCTCGATGAGCGCTTTCGCGCGAGGGCGGTCCCCTCCCCGAGCACCGCCGCGAGGAGGTCTTCGCCTGGAAGCTTGCGCCGCCCCTCTGGCCGAAACCAGGAAGAAATCGCTTCCCGCGTGATCGAACAACCCGATATGCGGCACCAAGAGTGATGGCGACCGAATTATGAGGACGTTCGTGGAGCATCGCCAGTTCTCACCACCAGTTCGACGCCGAGCGCGGCGGCGCTCCCGTCTTCCGCCGCTCCACCATTTTCACCGTCCCCGGCGGCGTACGAACCCGTATCGTCGATCGCCGTGCCGGCCAAGCGATGAACGACGAAGGTCGCTCTATGCGGATGCGGGCCTATCGACGGCGACACCCGTCCAGACCAACCTGCTCCGGTTCGCAGACCCCGATCCATTAGCGATCGCACCTGATCGCTTCGGATCCCGAGGTCCACAATCGCCGAGCGAATTCGCCAGGACCATCCTAACGGCGGTCGAGCTGTAAACTTGCGCGATCACATTCGACGAGGCATCACGTGACCATGGGGCGATCATCCTTCGACAGCGCCGACCGCTCTCATGGGCCGCACGCACCGGATCTTCACGAGGCATTCACGCCCCGACTGACCGTCCCTCGCGGCCTGGCCGAGTTGATGCGAAATCCGTCGCCAGAGGCGCTGCAAAGGACGAGCGGCCTCGCCAGCCGGACGATGCAGGCGTCCCTCGCCGCCCTGCTCATAGCCTCGATCGCCGCGTATCTGTACGTCGGGCGAGGTGAGCCGGCGCCCGAGCGCCCCAACGCGCCAGAGATCGTCCCGCAAACGGGCCCCGACTTCCTCTCCGTGCGGTCCGATCCCCCCGCCGCGGTTACCGTCTCGCTCGCGGGACCTCCCGAACCGTATGAAAACAACACTCCGGTCACCGGCAGCACTGGCGTGATTCAGCCGGAGAGCGGGCCCGCCGACGCCGGACGCGCGCGTCCCACCAGCGGCGAGACGAGTCCTCCGGACGAAGCAGGGTCGAAGCAACGACAGCCCGCGACGGCGAGGCCGACCGCGCATCGGACACAGCCTACGCAGATCAAGCCGATCGCGCCCGTGGTACAGCCGATCGGCACGAGGAAACCCAAGATCGAGGCGCTCCTGGAGTCGCACTGTGGTCACCTAGTAGAGGAGGAAGAGCGCCACGTCGCGCTCGAGCACCGAGTCCACGACGGCGTGGTCATGGCCATCTTGCTCGTCGACCCCGCGGCGCAATCGGAGGCCCTCGGTCAGTGTGTCATCGCCGTAGTTGGACTGCCTGTCGAGGAAGGGTGGCCGACCAGCAGCCCGAATCGTAGCAACCTCGTCACGTACACGGTACGACGCCGCGGCGCCTAGATCGAGGAGACACCGTGAGCGCCAACCTCGATCTGTTTCAGAGGCTGCTAGAGGCTCTGTTCTCGGACACCGAGCTGCGCATCCTTGCACGGGATGCCCTGGCGGACGGACCGGGGATCCAAGCGTCGCTGCCCGGTCACGGCGCAAGCGCGAGAGACATCGCCGCGGCCGTGGTCCTGCTCACCATGCATCACTACGGGCGCCCCCCGCGCAGCCTGTGGGACTACCTCCTCAGGGTCCGCGAGCGCCGCGCCAGCGAGATCCGAGCCGTGTGGGCCGCTTTCGCGTCCGACTCAGAGCTCCCCGCCGAGGAGCCGCCCGTCGCCTCGAACTCGGGTCAATGCGGGGCAGTTGGAGACGACTCGGAGCATCCGCTCCGGCTGACCGAGCGACTGCGTGGCACGTGCGATCTCGTGCAGCTCGTGACGCTCGCCGGGCTCACGCGATCGGCCCAGGCGGATCGCCGATCCGGGCCCTCCGGTTTCACGCATCTGGTCGCGGGGAGGGTCAACGGCTTGCCGCGGACGCTGGTCCTCAGTTGGACGGAGAGCCGGCTCGGCGTGCAGGCGACGCCGTCTCTGTACAGGGGCGCCGTCCGCCTCCCCGCCGTGCTCGACCTGCCCCTGCCGATTCACGGCGAGGAGTTCTCCTACTTCCCGTGCGGTCAGCACCACATGCCGGCCGGCTCGTCCGCGCGGCTGCGATATACGCTCACGGTCGACGAATGGAGCCCGAGACGGCGGGCGATCTGCCTCACCGACGAGGCGCGACGCCGGCTGCCGATCGAGTTTCCTTTTCCCTGAACAGGCGAGACATGCCCACGTACTCCCTCTTTTCTCCGAACAGCTCCGGCGGCTATCCGATCTGGGTGGACAAGGACTACTACATCCGCGTCGATCACGAGGGCTACGTCCTCGGCACCTGCTACGAGGGAGCGCTGGGCTGCGTCGTCCCGCTGTTCTCGGCGCGCGATCACAACCGCCTCGCCCTCAAGCTCCCACGCATGCTCGCCGACACCGTGCGCGAGAACGCCTTCATCAGCCAGGTCGTCAGCGCCGAATCGCTGGTGGTACATCGCGCCAACGAGGAATTCAAGGCAATGGCGGGCCTCGTGCCGGTCCAGGCGCTCGGGCGCAGCATCCTTCGCGGCTTCCGCGAGCTGCGCAACGCCTCGACGCCCGAGGCCCTGCGCCAGGACGGGTGCATCCTCCTCGTCTCGTTCCGCAAGGACCGCAATCCGC
>JAIBBD010000003.1 GCA_019694855.1 Dehalococcoidia bacterium | reverse complement strand
AGGAGTACCGGCACGAGGCGCCTCGATGGTCGAACGATGGAAAGTACATGCTGTTTGCGCGGCTGACGCTCGAGCGGTGTTCGCCCTCGTGGACGTTGCAGTTGCTCGATGTGCGGGATGGCTCCATTCGGGAGGTGGCCTCGGAGTTGCCGGCAATCTCGACCCACAACGAGCGGCCGGTGATCGACCAGATCCCCGAGTGCGATCCGGGCGGGAAACCGGGGAGCATCAGCGACACCTATGGGAGTGTGGGCGTGACGCAGGCGTACGACTGGTGGCAGCCGGCAGGGTGAGTCGGGGGCGACGGGGCGTATACGGCCACCCGGGCGGCGCGGGTGCGCGGCCCGGGTGACGATATCACGGTCGAACGTGTGCTCTGGCCCTACGGGGCCTCGCCGATGTCCTCGTCGGTGAGGTGAGGGCCGCGTTCCTCGGTGGTCGGGTCGATGCGAGAACCGGGGGCCGGCGAGGCGTCGCCGCCGGGGCGCGGCTCAGTCCACTCGCGAGGGGTGGGTTCGGGCTCCTGCTGCCCGAGCTGACGCTCCTCGTCGGGGAGCTCAGGCATATCGTCGGGGCGCTGCATCGGCTCGAGCTCGCGGGTCTCGGGCTCGAGGCCGGGGCGCTGCGGGCGTTCCTGTTCGCGGACCATTGAGGTTCCTCCTCGCGGTGCGGTGGGTTGTGGAAGGAGGTTAGGGAGCGGGCCGCTACGGCCGGGTGACCTCGATGGCGGGCGAGTGGCGATTGGGTTGCAGGGGGGCGATCAGTGCGTGATGGCCGCGATGTCCTCGGCTGTGGTGCGCTCGGCGCGGTCGCGGATGCCGAGGAGCATTTTGCGCTCCATGACGAGGGAGCCGGGCTCCATGAGGAGGCGCATGAGGAGCCAGAAGCGGAGGCCGTGGCCCTGGACGCGGTTGCGGGAGATGAGACGGGTTGCGCCCTCGTCGCCGGGGACGGAGGCGAGGACGAAGCCCCAGGTGGACTCGGTGGGCTCCCACTGGAGGACGATGGCGCGGCCGGGTTCGACCTCGCGGACGCGGAGGCCCTGGCCCGGGCTGAGCTCCCAGAACGTGCCGGCCTCGAGGTGCTGGAACTCGGGGAGGAGGCGGTCGCTGTTCTCGATGTCGATGCCGAGGCGGCGCTCGATCCAGTCGTAGGTGTAGACGCCGGCACGAGGGCGGGGGCCCATCTGGACGAGCCACGGCCAGATGCGGTCCGGCGGCGCCTCGACGGTGACGGCGCGGGTGGTCTGGATCGCAGGGGCCGCGAGGATGTCGTCGCCGGGGAGGGTGCGGCGGCGTTCGTCCTCGCGGGCGCCCCAGTCGAGAACGCGAGGGCGCACGAAGCGGAGGTAGGCGACGAAAGCGGCGCCGAGGAGGAGCGCGGTCTTGAGCAGCGCGGCGGGTTTCATCGAGCGTCCGCTTCGCCTCGGCGGGCGCGGAGCTGGGCTGCGCCGAGGACGGCGACGAGGGGGAACAGGAGCCACCAGATCGCCTGGCTCCTGTCGCGGAAGCCGAGGATGGCGGTCTGGATGGCGAGCCAGACGACGAGCAGGAGGCCGGTGGCGAGGCTGAGGGGCGGGCCGCCTCGATGGCGACGCAGGAGGAGGAGCGCGCTCAGGAGGTTGGCGGGGGCGATGACGAGGAGCAGGAATAGACCGGGGATGCGGAAGTCGGGGAACGGTGAGCCCTCGAGCCAGCGTGGGTCCATGCCGAGGTCGCGGCCGCTGGGGCGCCTCGCGAAGGCCTGGCCGGCGGCGATGGCGGCGACGCCGAGGACGGCGTGGAGGAGGATCGAGGCGGCGCGGGTCATGGGGCTATGATGCCAGCCCGCGCGAGCGGGACGGGAGGTGGGGCATGCGAGCGGAGCCGTTCGTCATCGATGTGCCGGACGAGGAGATCGCGGAGTTGCGGGCGCGCCTCGAACGGACGCGCTGGCCGCATCAGGCAGCCGGCAACGAGGGCTGGGAGTGGGGGACGAATCTCGAGTTCATGCAGCACCTCGTGGGGTACTGGCGCGAGGAGTATGACTGGCGCGCGGTGGAGCGTCGGCTGAACCGCTTCAGCCATTACCGGGCGGCGATCACGGGTGAGAACGGGGAGGAACACCAGATCCACTTCGTCCTCGAGCGGGGGTCGGGGAGCCGGCCGCGGCCGATCATCCTGACGCACGGGTGGCCCTCGACGTTCGTGGAGTACCTCGATGCGGCGGAGCGGCTGGCGCACCCGGAGCGGTTCGGGGGCGACGCTGAGGACGGGTTCGACGTCGTGGTGCCGTCGTGTCCGGGGTTCGGGTTCTCGTCGCAGCCGCGGCTGCCGATCGCGCCTCGCGCGATGGCGTACCTGTGGGACCAGTTGATGCGGGAGGTGCTGGGCTACCCGCGGTACATCGCGCACGGGGGCGACCTCGGAGCGTTCATCACGGCGCAGCTGGGGCTGCACTACGCGTCGAGCCTGTACGGGATCCACCTGACGTTGCTGCCGCTGGTGTTTCGGCTGAACGACGGGGTGCAAGCGCCGGTGACGGCGGAGGAGCAGGCGTACCTCGACGGGCGGGAGCGGCGCAGCCGGGGCGGGATGGGGTATTCGGCGATCCAGAGCACGAAGCCGATGGCGCTGGCGTACGGGCTGACGGACTCGCCCGCGGGCCTCGCGGCGTGGATCGCGGACAAGTACTTCGCGTGGTCGGACTTCGAGCGGTCGGGGTCGAGCGCGGCGTTCGAACAGCGGGTGCCGCTCGAGCAGCTCGTGACGATGGCCTCGTTGTACTGGTTCACGGGGACGATCGCGTCGGCGAACAACGTGTACAAGGCGGGGCAGATCGAGCGGAGCGCCGGCCTGGGGCCGGGCGAGCGGGTGCGCGTGCCGACGGGGTACGCGGACTACCCGCAGGACGTCGACGGATCCGGGCCGCGCGTGCCGCGGTCGTGGGCGGAGCGTGCGTACGACCTCGTGCACTACGCCCAGCAGCCTCGGGGCGGGCATTTCGCGGCGATGGCGGAGCCGGAGCTGTTCGCCGCGGACGTGCGCGCGTTCGCCTCGAAGCTGCGGTACGAGTGAGGGGGGCCGGATGAACGAGCGGCAGCTGACGGCGCTCCTCGGCGGGTTCGCGGGGGCGGAGGCGGGGTATCCGTTCGGGCCGGGGGCGCGGGTGTGGAAGGTGGGCGGGAAGATCTTCGCGATCGTGGGGGAGGACTCGAGGCCGCTGGAGGTGAGCCTGAAGTGCGACCCGGACCTCGCGGAGGAGTTGCGGGCGGCGTTTCCGGAGCTGGTGCGGCCGGGGTATCACCTCAATAAGCGGCACTGGAACACGGTGCGCGCGGACGCCCCCGGGCTGAGCTGCGAGAGTGGGTGGAGCTCTCGTACGAGCTCGTGTTCGGGTCGTTGCCGAAGCGTGTGCGCGAGGCGATCGATGCGGCGGTGTCGGTGGGTCAGCCGGAGGGGTGACGGGCGGCGAGGGTGCGGGCGACCTCGGAGGCCAGGGGTGCGAGGGCTTCGTCGGGGAAGGGGAAGACGGAGCTGACATTGATCTCGCAGAGGAGGTAGGTGTCGTGGCGGTGCTCGTCCGGCGGGCCGTAGAGGAAGTCGATGTCCCAGATGGCAGGGAGGGCGCCGCGGTCGAGGTCGAGGCGGCGCTGGAGTTCGGGGAGCCAGTCGCCCTCGAGGAGGAGGCGGAGGGGCTGGAGGTCCGAGGGGTCGGGGCCGAAGTACTCGCGGGGCGGGGGCGCCGGGTTCGAGGTCGCGCCGGCCTCGAGGGGGAGCAGCGCGGTGACGCGCTGCCGCCCGAAGCCCGCGACGCGGTCGCGCACGAGGTAGGCGCGAACCATGCCGTCGGCCAGGCGGGGGGCATAGGGCTGGTCGACCATGAAGCCGCCCGCCTCGAAGTACGGGCGCATGAGGTCGAGGAATTCGTTGAAGGGGAGTTCGAGCTGGTGCGAGCCGCGCTCGGCGTGCAGGACGCGGACTCGAATCGGGCCGGGCGCCTGCATGGGGGCGAGTTCGACTTTCCAGGTGCCGCCGCCGCCGTTGCCTCGATGGCGCTTGAGCACTCGGGGGCCCGCTTCGAGGCGGGCCGGGAGGGCGGCGCGAAGCTCGGCGAGGGTGCGGTAGCGATGGGCGTCGGCTCCCCAGTCCATGTCCTTGGTGGTGACGAGGACGTCCTTGGTGCCGAGCGTGAGGATGGTGTCGGGGTGGCTGGTAACCCAGACGCCGGTCGCGGCGGCCTCGCGGAGGAGGGGGTCGAGGCGTGAGCGGTCGTGGCCGTCCTCCATGATGGGGTTCACCCAGACGAGGACGGCGTCACAGGCGAGGAGGCGTGCGCGAACCGCCTCGATGGCGGAGTCGGCGTAGACGACAGGTTCGGGCGCGAGTCCGGCGTCCTCGAGGGTTTCGAAGATCCGCGCGTAGCGGGTTTCCCCGGGAGGCGGGGGCGCGGCCGGGTCGCCGTGCCAGAGGACGGCGACGCGACGACGCTCTGCCGCCGAGGGCACGTTACTGGACGGTGAGCGTGCCGTGCATTCCGGCGTCGCGGTGGCCGGCGACGGTGCAGTAGAACTCGTAGGTCCCGGCCTCGGTGGGGGTGAACTCCAGGGAGCCGGACTGGCCCTTGTCGAGGGCGAGGTGCATGGCGTGGTCGGCGGCCATGTGCTGGTGATCGCCGCCGCTGGCGCCGCCCATCATGTGGAGGCCCTGCATCGGGATGCCGTCGACCGTGAAGTCGTGGGTGACCTGGCCCTTGTTGTCGAGCTCGATGCGGATGTGCTCACCCTTTGAGGCGGTGAGGGCGATGTTCGAGTAGGCGATGTCCTGCATCGAGACCTGCATGGCGCGCGCGGGCGCCTCGTCCTTGTCGTCCCCGCCGCAGGCAGCCAGGAGGGCGAGGGCGGCGAACGCGGCGAGGACAAGAGGCAGGGAGCGGACTATTCGGCGCATGGGGCGATCCTTTCGGCTGCGCACATTGTCATGCATGGGCACGGTGTAGCGCTGCCGGCGAGGCTGGCGCGGGCTACGATGCGCGCATGGCGGGGCGTCGACATTCAAGTGCGGCGGGAAGCGAGAGCACAGGGCTGTACGCCCCATCCGAGCTGATCGCGATCCTCGATGCGTACTACGGGCGGGCGCCGGCGCAGGCCTCGGGGGACCCGATGGCGGAGCTGGTGCTGACGCTGCTGTCGCAGCATACGTCCGACCACAACTCGGGGCGGGCGTTCCACCGGCTGCTGGAGCGGTTCCCGGAGTGGGATGGGGTGATCGCAGCGCGCACCTCGGACGTGGAGGAGGCGATCCGGCCGGGCGGGCTTGCTCCGACGAAGGCCCCGCGGCTGCAGGAGCTGCTGGCGGCGGTGCGGGAGCTGACGCCGGAGTACGACCTCGGGTTCCTCGAGACGATGCCGCTCGAGGAAGCGAAGGCGTGGCTGCGGGCGCTGCCGGGAGTGGGACCGAAGACGGCGGCGTGCGTGCTGCTGTTCGCGCTCGGGCGGCCGGCGCTGCCGGTGGACACCCACGTGGACCGGGTGTCGCGACGACTGGGGCTGGTGCCGCCGAAGGCGAGCGTGGAGCAGGCGCACGTGATCCTCGAGGGGATGCTGGCGCCGGATGAGGTGTATGCGTTTCACGTGGACCTGATCCAGCACGGGCGGCGGACCTGTCATGCGCGGGGGCCGGAGTGTGCTCGATGCCCGTTGCTCGAGCGGTGTCCGCGGGTGGGCTTGCCGCCGCTCGGATGACCGGACTTCGAGTCGGTGCGACGGGCGGCTGGTATGCTGCGGGCGCTGTCGAGCCTCGACAGATCCGGGAGTGAGGGAAGCATGGCGCGCCGTTCGACTTCGATGCGTCTGGTGGTGGCGGCTGCGTTCGTGGCCCTGGTGCTGGCGCTTGTGACTTCGGCCGGCGGCCTGGCGAGCACGTTCTATCCGGCGGGCAGCACGGGGTTCGACGTGTCGTACCCGCAATGCGGCGCGACGCTCCCTCGAGGCGGGGCGTTCGGGATCGTGGGCGTGACGAATGGGCTGCCGTGGTCGGCGAACCCGTGCCTGGCGACGGAGTACCAGTGGGCGCGTGGTGCCTCCTCCGGGGCGTCCTTCTACATGAATACGGCGAACCCGGGTCCGATCAGCAAGTACTGGAACCGGCCGGGACCTCGGACGTGCGCCGACGCGACGTCGTATTCGGACGTGGGGTGTGCGTACAACTACGGCTGGAACGCGGCGAACGACGCGTGGACCGTGGCAAACGGCGCGACCTCGGGGGCCGCGACCGGGCGGTACTGGTGGCTGGACGTGGAGACCGTGAACAGCTGGAACGGGACGACGGCGGCGAACGGTGAGGCGATCCTGGGGTACCTCGAGGCGCTGCGGAGCCTCGGCGCGGGCGGGGTCGGGATCTACTCGACGCGTTACCAGTGGACGACGATCACGGGCGGCCGGCAGTTCTCGTCGACGCCGAACTGGGTGGCGGGGGCGCTCAATGCGCGGGATGCGGCGCAGCGCTGCAGCTCGAGCTTCGCCGGCGGGCCGGTATGGCTGGTGCAGTACATTTCGCGCGGCGTAGACAGCGATTTTGTCTGCCGGTAGGGCCGTAACGCCTCGGCGGGCGGTTGTGCCCTGTCCCTTCGGCTCCGTCTCACACTTCGGGGAGGGCGGCCGGCTGGGCCGGCCGGGTGTGCACGGGCCACTGCGCGGCCCGGCTGTTGTTGTGTGGGAGGCCCGCCTGCCCACCCCTCAGGGGCCTTCGTCCCCTGAACCCCCTCGAACCTGACCGAGCTACGCCTGCGCGGGGCGGTCACGGACGTGGCGGCGAGGTAGAGGGACGACGCGGAGCGACGGTCGTCAGGCTGGCGGAGCCGGCTGGCGTTTGAGCCCGCTCACCCGCCCGGCTGGGGGTCGCCCCTTCCATTGTGGTGTTGGTGGGCTCGGGTCGACGTTGTGCTGAGGCGCGGCCGTTCCTTAGAGCCTCCTACCTCACCTTCCACCGAGGTTTGCGGCGGCGCTGCTTTTGCACTGCGCTCCTCTAAGGTCTGTGACCGAGTTCCTTCGCCTCAGGGGGCCGGGGTTGTTCGTGCTCGGCTATACTCGCGGCTCGATGGTGTCGGAAGGGCGAGCCGTGGCTGTGGAGCTGGAGTGGGTTGAGGGCGGCGGTGTAACGACGCCCCTCGGATGGCGGGCGGGGGCGGCGTACGCGGGGGTGCGGACGTATGGCGAGGAGCCTCGCTACGACGTGGGGATCCTGGTGTCGGAGCAGCCGGCGTCGGTGGCGGGGATCTTCAGCCGCAACGGCGTGGTCGGCGCGCCGATCAAGTACAACCGGGCACGGGTGGTGACGGGGCGAGCGCGGGGCATCGTCGCGAACTCGGGGAATGCGAATACGGTCACCGGCGAGCAGGGAGACCGCGACGCGGCGCGGATGGCCGAGCTGGCGGCGCGGCAGTCTGGCATCGAGGTGCAGGAGATGCTGGTCGCCTCGACGGGGGTGATCGGGCGGATCATGCCGATGGACAAGATCGAGGCCGGGATCGTCTCGATTGAGCCGACCGCGGACGGCGGGGCACTGTTCACCCGGGCGATCATGACGACAGACACGGTGCCGAAGCACCGGGCGGCGCGGGTGACCTCGGGCGGGCGCACGTACACGGTCGGAGGGACGGCGAAGGGGTCCGGGATGGTGCATCCGGACATGGCCACGGTGTTCTGCTTCCTGACGACGGATGCACCCTGTGAACTCGGGTGGCTGCAGCAGACGCTGCGCGAGGTGGGGGACCTGTCGATCAATATGATCGATGTCGACATGGATTCCTCGACGAGCGACACGATGCTGCTGTTCGCGAACGGGGCGGCCGGGGGCGAGCCGATCGACGCGACGCATCCGGCCTCGGGGCCGTTGCGCGAGGCGATCGAGGCGCTGGCGATCGCGCTGGCGCGTGACCTCGCGCGAGACGGTGAAGGGGCGCGGACGCTGATCGAGGTGACGGTCGAGGGCGCGGCGACGCGCGAGGACGCGCGGAAAGCGGCGCGGACGGTGACATCGTCGCCGCTGGTGAAGACGATGGTGACCGGGCGCGACGCGAACCTCGGGCGGGTGCTGATGGCCGTCGGGCGGTCGGGGGCGCGGGTCGAGGTGGAGCGTGCGAGCGTGTGGATCGGGCCGTACTGCGCGTTCGAGCGGGGCGTGCCGACGGACGTGGACTACGCGGTGCTCTCGAAGGCGATGGACGCAGAAGAAGTGAAGATCCGCGTGGAGCTGGGGCTGGGGGAGGAACGGGCGACGGCCTGGGGCTGCGACCTGACCGAGGACTACATCCGAATCAACGCGGACTACACGACATAACTGAATGAGACGAACGAGATGAGTGAGACCCCGAAGCGGCCGATTGTGGTGAAGATCGGCGGTTCCACGCTGGGCGCGGAAGACACGACACTCGATGACGTGGTGGCGCTGCACCAGGCGGGGGAGCGCGTTGCCGTTGTCCATGGCGGCGGAGCGATGATCACGGACTGGCTGACGCGGCTCGACGTGCCCTCGGAGTTCGTGGACGGGCTGCGGTCGACCTCGGCGGAGGCGATGGAGGTCGTGCTCGCGGTACTGCGCGGGGTGATCAACACGCAGCTCGTAGCGGCGATCGTGCAGCGCGGCGGCCGGGCGGTCGGGCTGTCCGGGGTCGACGGCGGCGTGGTGCGGGCGGAGCGGTACGACCCACGGCTGGGGTACGTGGGGCGCGTCACCTCGGTGGACGGGGCGTTCCTGGGGGCGCTGATGGAGGCGGGGGCGATCCCGGTGATCGCTCCGGTCGGCCTCGAGGCGCCGGAGCAGCCGCTGAACATCAACGCGGACACGGTGGCCGGCGAGGTGGCGCGGGCCGTCGGCGCGCGGCAGCTGGTGTTCCTCACGGACGTCGACGGGCTCCTCGACGGGGACGGGGCGCTGATCCCGGCGCTCGACGCGGAACGCGCCGAAGCCCTGCGGGCGGCAGGGACGCTCTCGGGCGGGATGATCCCGAAGGTGGAGGCGTGCTTCCGGGCGGCCGAGGCGGGGGCGGTCGCGCACATGGTGAACGGCCGCACGGGGGGGACGTTGCGGCGGGTGGCGGGCGGCGAGGCGATCGGGACCCGGATCGCCTGATGACTGGCTCGGCCGGCGCCTGATGCAGTTCTACGAGGACCGCGGCGACCTCGGGCCTCCGCCTGACCCCTTCCGGTTCGACCGCGAGGGCCGACGCTTCCGGGCGCCGCCGGCGGCGGTGCGCTGGCTGGGCATCGCGGCCGCGGTGCTCGTGCTGTTCGCGCTGCTGAGCGTGCTGAAGTCGATCTACGTGAACATGCTGTGGTTCGACTCCGTCGACTACGGCAGCGTGTACCGGCGGGCGATCGCGTGGCGGGTCGTGTTGTTCCTGGTAGGGGCGGCGGTATCGGCCGCGGTCATCGGGGGCAACGTGTGGCTGGCGCGGCGGCTGGCCCCGGACGCGCCGGAAGAGTCCTTCATCGAGGACGTGGACCCGCAGGCGATCCGGCGGGTTGGCACCGTGCTGATGGTGGCGAGCACGATCTTCCTGGCGTTGATCTTCGGGTCGGCACTGGGCGGAGCCTGGCAGACCGTGCTGTCGTGGCTGAACGGCGTGTCGTTCGGGCGCGAGGACCCTCAGTTCGGGCGCGACGTCTCGTTCTACCTGTTCGACCTGCCGGCCTATCACCTCCTGCAGGGGTGGTTGCTGGCGCTCGTGGTGATCTCGACCCTGGCGGCGGGGGCGGTGTACGGGCTGACGTTCTCGCTGCAGCGGTTCGTGTTGAACGTGACGCGGCCGATGCGGATCCACCTGTCGATCCTCGTGGGAGTTGCGCTGCTGCTGATCGCCGTGGGGATCTGGCTGGGCATCTTCGACCTCGTGAGCGAGCCCGGCGGGCTCGTGGACGGCGCGGGGTACACGGACGTGCACGCGCGCGTGCCGGTGCGGTACGTACTGATCGTGCTGACCGCGTTCGCCGGGGCCACGGTCATCGCGAGCGCATTCCTCTCGACGCACTATCGGGTGCCGGCGGTGGCGCTCGGCGGAATCGCCGTGGCGGGGCTGGTCGGCGGCGGCCTGTACCCCTCGGCGGTGCAGTCGGTGCAGGTGCGGCCGAACGAGCTGGAGAAGGAAGAGCCGTACATCGCGCGGAATATTGAGTTCACGCGGCTGGCGTTCGACCTCGACGGGGTGGAGGAAACGAACTATCCCGCGCGGCAGTCGCTGGCGGCGTCCGCGGTGGACGCAAACCAGGACACGATCCGAAACGTGCGAGTGTGGGACCCGGGGCCGCTGCTGGACACGTTCAACCAGATCCAGTCGATCCGGCCGTTCTATGTGTTCAGCGACGTGGACGTGGACCGCTACTCGGTGGGGGGCACTGAGCAACAGGTGATGCTCGCGGTGCGCGAGCTGGACATCGGGCGGGTGGAGGCGAACTGGACGCGCGAGCAGTTGCAGTTGACGCACGGCTTCGGCGCGGTGGTGTCGCCGGTGAACGAGGCGCGCGACGAGGGGCTCCCGGTGCTGCTGACGCGGGACATTCCGCCGGTCGGCGACCAGGTACCGGTCAGCCTCGAGGGGTCGCGCGTCTACTTCGGGGAGCGCACGACACATTACGTGATCGTGCGAACGAACGTGGCGGAGTTCGACTACCCGCTGGGGGACGGGAACTCGGAGACGCGGTACGAGCCTGACCGGGGCATTCGTCTGTCCTCGGCGGTGCGCCGCATCGCGCTGGCGTGGGAGCTGGGCGACCCGAACGTGCTGATCTCGGGGCAGCTCGGATCGGACTCGCGGGTGCTGATGCACCGACAGCTCTCGGAACGGATCAAGAAGGTCGCGCCGTTCCTGACGCTGGACCGGGACCCGTACGCGGTCGTCCTCGACGGGCAGATCTACTGGGTGCAGGACGCATACACCTCGTCGGGGCGGTTCCCGTACGCGCAGCATCGGGGCGACACGAACTACATGCGGAACAGCGTCAAGGTCGTGACGAACGCGCTGACGGGTGACATGAAGTTCTACCTCATGGAGCCGGATGAGCCGATCGCGGCGACGTGGGCGAAGATCTTTCCGAAGCTGTTCACGCCGGCCGAGGAGATGCCCGAGGCGCTGCGCGCACATGTGCGCTACCCGGAGGACCTGTTCCGGGCGCAGTCAGACATCTACCTCAAGTACCACATCACCGACCCCCGGGTGTTCTTCGTCGGGGAGGACGTGTGGAACATCCCGCTGCAGAAGACGGGGCAGCGCGAGGAGCCTCTGGAGCCGTACTACCTGACGATGAAGCTGCCGGGCGAGGCGGACGAAGAGTTCGTCATCGTGATGCCGTTCACCCCTCGGAACAAGGCAAATACGGTGGGGTGGCTGGCGGCGCGGTCGGACCCGGAGCACTACGGGAAGCTGCGCGCGTATCGCTTCCCGACGGACACGCTCGTCTACGGTCCGGCGCAGATCGAGGCGCGGATCGACCAGACGCCGGGCATCTCGCAGCAACTGACGCTGTGGAACCAGTCGGGGTCGCAGGTGATCCGCGGCAACATGTTCATGATCCCGATCGCGGACTCCTTCCTGTTCGTGGAGCCGGTGTACCTGCAGGCGGAGAACTCGCGGCTGCCGGAGCTGAAGCGGGTAGTCGTCGCGAACGGGAACGACATCGCCATGGAGCCCTCGTTCCAGGAGGCGCTCGATGTGGTGCTGGGGCGGCGCGCCTCGACACTCCCGGGGGCGCCCGCAGGTCCGACGCTGCCGGGGACGCCGACGGCCACGGCGACGCCGGGCGCGACGCGGACGGCAACGCCGGGCGGGACGCCGGCGGCGACGCCGACGGGTACGTTGACGCCGGCCGACCTGCGGGCGCTGATCGACCAGGCGCGCCAGGCCTCCGATGCCGCACAACAGGACCTCGACCGGCTGCGACAGCTGCTGAACCAGATCGAAGCGCAGTCGCAGCGCTAGACTCCAACGAGCCGCGAGCACAGATGCAGAGGAGCGAACCGTGAGTGACATTCCCGCGCGCGAGGCCGAGGTGTACATGCAGGCCGCGCGCCGGCTGCCCGTGACGATCGTGCGCGGGGAGGGGACGCGCGTCTGGGACAGTGACGGCAGGGAGTACCTCGACTTCGTGGCGGGGATCGCGGTGGTGTCGCTGGGGCATGCGGACCCACAGCTCGCGGAGGTGATCGCGAAGCAGGCGCACACGCTGCTGACGGTCTCGAACATCTTCTACACGGAGCCGCAGATCGAGCTGGCGGAACTCCTCGTGCGGCATTCCGCACTGGACCGCGTGTTCTTCGTGAACTCGGGCGCGGAGGCGAACGAGAGCGCGATCAAGCTGGCGCGGAAGTGGGGGAACATCCACAAGCAGGGGGCGTTCGAGATCATCTCGACGAACAATTCGTTCCACGGGCGGACGATGGCGACGGTGTCGGCGACAGGGACGCCTCGCTACCGTGAGCCGTTCGGGCCGCAGCTGCCGGGGTTCGTGTTCGTGGACTACAACGACCTCGATGCACTGAAGGCCGCGACGAACGAGCGCACCTGCGCGGTGCTCCTCGAGCCAGTGCAGGGGGAGGGCGGCATCAATGTGCCGGCAGCTGACTACCTGCGGCAGGTGCGGGCGTGGTGCGACGAGCAGCAGCTGCTGTTGATCCTCGATGAGGTGCAGACGGGGATGGGGCGCACGGGGACGCTGTGGGCCTACGAGCAGGCGGGCATCGAGCCGGACATCATGACCTCGGCGAAGGGGCTGGGGGGCGGCGTGCCGATCGGGGCGGTGCTGGCGAAGGAGCACGCGGCAGTCTTCGAGCCGGGCGACCATGGGAACACGTTTGGGGGGAATCCCCTCGTGACGGCCGCGGGCGCACACGTGATGCACCGGCTGGTCGAGGGCGGGGTGCTGGAGAACGTGCGGGAGCGGGCGGCGCAGCTGGCGCAGCGGCTGCACGGTCTCGAGGACCGCTTCGAGGTAGTGAAGGGCGTGCGCGGCGTGGGGCTGCTGCAGGGCCTCGAGCTGCACCGCGAGATCGCGGTGGATGTGGTGGGGGCGGGCATCAAGCTGGGGATTCTGCTGAACCCGGTGCGACCGGACATCGTGCGGATGATGCCGCCGCTGACGATCACCGCGGAGGAGGTCGACCGGGGGGTGGATCTGCTCGAGGAGGCGTTGCGGCAGGTGACGGCGGGGTAGTACCTCGGGGGGGCGACCGAGGCCTCGTTCCCGCTCGGCAGCGGTTTCTCGGATCCTCCACACTCTCCCCCGCAAGCGGGGCGGGGCTCGGGGCCGGCGTTGGGGTGTCTGTCTTCGATGCCGGTTGCGTCGGCGCCGGGTCGGGTGCTCCGTCGCCCCCTCAGTTCCCCTCTCCCGCGTTGCGGGCGAGGCGGAGGGCGGCCGGCTGCGCCGGCCGGGAGGAGACGGCCCGCTGCGTGGGCCGGCAGTGTTTTTCGGAAGGTCCCACCCGTCCGCCCTGGAACGGGGGCTTCGGTCGGCGTGTCCCGGTCACATCGTGAGGAGGGTAGCGGCGAGGGCTCTTATACTCAGGCGCGTCGCCGTTTGACCGGTGTGGCGGGCGACTCCCTCGTGCTTTGGTGAGTGGTGGAGCGGGTCATGGGTGAGACGATCGTGCTGGCGTACTCCGGGGGGCTGGACACCTCGGTGGCTACGAAGTGGCTGCAGGAAGCGCGCGGCTACGAGGTGGTGTGCCTGATGGTGGACCTCGGACGGCTGCCGGATGTGGATTCGGCGCGCGAGCGGGGGCTGAAGGCGGGGGCGCTGGCCGTGGATGTGGTCGACGCCAAGGAGGATTTCCTGCGTTTCTTCGTGTACCCGGCGCTCGGCGCGGGTGCGGTGTACGAGGGCTCGTACCCGCTCGCGACGGCCCTCGGACGGCCGTTGATCGCGAAGTTGCTCGTTGACAAGGCGCGCGAGGTGGGCGCGACGGCGGTGGCACACGGGTGCACGGGCAAGGGCAACGACCAGGTGCGGTTCGATGTGTCGATCCGGGCACTGGGGCCGGACCTGAAGGTGGTGGGGACGGCGCGCGAGAACCTGATGAACCGCGACGAGGCAATCGCGTACGCGGAACGCCACGGGATCCCGATCAAGCAGACGGTGGCTTCGCCGTACTCGACGGACGAGAACCTGTGGGGGAGGTCGGTCGAGGCGGGGATGCTCGAGGACCCGTGGATGGAGCCGCCCGAGGAGGTGTATGCCTGGACGAAGCCGGTGCGGGCGACGCCGGAGGAGCCGGCGTACGTGACGATCCGATTCGACCACGGGGCCCCGGTGGCCCTCGACGGGGAGGAGTTGCGTGCGGTCGAGCTGGTGGAGCGGCTGAACGCGCTGGCGGGTGAGCACGGGGTGGGGCGGATCGATATGGTCGAGGACCGCCTCGTGGGGATTAAGTCTCGCGAGATCTACGAGTCGCCGGCGGCCGTGACGTTGCTGGAGGCGCATCGATCGCTGGAGGCGCTGACGCTGACGAAGTTGCAGCTGCGCTTCAAGGAGCGGGTGGCGCAGGAGTATGCGGACCTGATCTACAACGGGCTGTGGTTCACGGCGCACCACCAGGACCTGGCGGCGTACGTGCAGTCGACGCAGCGGCATGTGACGGGCGAGGTGCGGATGCGGCTGCATCGAGGGACGGCGACGGCGGTCGGGCGGCAGTCGGAGCGGAGTCTGTACAGCCACGCGTTGGCGACGTACAGCGAGGGCGACCAGTTCGATCAGTCCGCGGCGCTCGGGTTCATCAAGCTGCATGGGCTCCCGGTGGAGGTGCAGGCGCGTCGGCAGCTGATGCTGGACGCGAAGGACGATGATCCGTTGCGCCTCGGGACGGTGGGGGAGGACTAGGGAGGCCGACGCGCGCCGCTGCGCGGCGCGCTGAGGACGGCCGCTGCGCTGCCGGCAGGTGTTTTTTCGGAGGGCCCGCCCGCCCACCGCAAAGGGGACTTGGCCCCTTTGACCCCCTCGAACGCAGCAGGCTGACGCCTGCGCGGGGGAGTTCCCGAGCGTGGAGGGTGTGCTCGCGCGAGGCGTCCGGTGTGACGCATCGTTCGCTCCTCCTCCCCCGGTCCTTCTCCTTCAGGGAGAAGAGGAGATGCTCCGCTTTGCGCGCGATGCGATGAGGGCGGCCGCTTCGCGGAGCCGACTGTTGTTCCTGGGAAGGCTCGACCGCCCGCCTCGAAGGAGGCTTCGCCCCTTTGACCCCCTCGAACGCGGCAGGCTGCGCGCGCGGTCGGAGTTCGGAGTGTTTGTTGCTGCCTGGGAACGGTTGGCGAGGAGTGGGGCGGCGAAGGCGCGCCGGCTCCATTCCACGGGAGGGCGGCCACTTACGGTCACCTGGATGTCGTCGCGGCCGGTGGGCGAGCGTGTCCGATACATTCTCGGCAGTACCCGATGAAGGGAGGCCAGGATGGCTGGCAGGATGCGGTTTCGGCACGAGGAGTTCGAGCATTTGCTGGTCGAGCGGCGGGAGGACGGGATCGCGGTCGTGACGCTGAACCGGCCGCAGCGGTTGAACGCGGTGACGACACGGATGCACACGGAGATCGCGCTGTTGCCTCGGGTACTGCAGGCGGATGACGAGGTGCGGGCGGCGGTGATCGTGGGGGCGGGGACGTCGTTCTGCTCGGGAGCGGACATGGGCGAGCTGGAGGCGGACGCGATGTTCGGCGAGATGCTCGTGGAGGCGCGGAACCTGCTGCTGGACTGGGTGGGGCTGGACAAGCCGGTGGTGACGGCGGTGCGCGGGTATGCGCTGGGGGTCGGTGCGACGCTGGCGCTGCTCGGCGATGTGGTGCTGGCAGCGCCGAGTGCGCGTTTCGGGGACACGCATGTGTCGAACCAGGGAGTGACGGCGGGCGATGGCGGGGCGCTGTTGTGGCCCCTGTTGGCCGGGCTGCAGCAGGCGCGGTACTACCTGCTGACGGGCGAGCTGGTGCCGGCGGAGGAGGCGTATCGCCTCGGACTGGTGTTTCGGGTGGTGGAGGACGAAGCGCTCCTCGATGAGGCGGTGGCGATGGCGGGGCGGCTGTCGGCGGGGGCACCGATGGCGGTGCGGTCGACGAAGACTGCGATCAACCGGTACCTGAGCCTGATCGCGAATGAGATCCTGCCGTACTCGATCGCGGCGGAGGTGGCATGCTTCAAGAGCGAGGACCACCTCGAGGCGATGGCGGCGTTCACGGAGCGGCGGGCGGGGCGTTACCTCGGGAGGTAGGCGGGCCCCACCGACGTCGCGGGACCGGGTTACTCGGCCTCGCCCACGGGTTCGAGGCTGGTGGCGAGGTGGCAGTTGCCGCCGCCCTCGAACCAGTAGTGCAGGTAAACCGGGCGTTCGTTGCGGAGCATGTCGACGAGCGCCGCCAGTGATGAGTGGTGGTAATAAAGGCGGTACATCCCCGTCCCGTCCTGGTGGTTCTCGGTCAGCGTCTCGGCTTCGGGGCGGACGTAGGCGGTGGCGAAGGTCGCGCCCTTCGCGTCGCAGAGAGCGATGGTGGCTCCCTGGGAAAAGACGGCGAGGTGGTAGCTGATCACCTCGATGGTCGTGTAGGGCATCGGTGCTCCGATCTCAGCGGCTGCCGGCGCGCTGGGCGTGCGACGAGAGTGCACAGGCAGGCTGGAGGCCGCCAAGGGGCGAAGGTCAGTCACGGGGGATGAGGAACGGCGCCGGGGGACACGAAGCAGCCGAGGCGGTGAGCCTCGGCTGCTTCGGCGTGACCTCGAAGGAAGTTGGAGCTTAGCGGCCCTTCCAGACGGGGGCGCGCTTCTCGGTGAAGGCGAGGGGGCCCTCCTTGGCGTCCTCGGAGTCGATGACGACCTTGCTGACCCAGGTGTTGAGCTGCAGGGAGTCATCGATGCCGTAGGTGCGCCACGACCGCATGATGGCCTTGGAGCCGGCCTCGGCGAGCGGGGCATTCTCGGCGATCATGGCGGCGATTTCCTCGGCGCGCGGGATCAGGCGGTCGGGCTCGACGACCTCGGTGACGAAGCCCCACTGGAGGGCCTGCTGCGGCGAGATGCGGTCCGCGGTGAAGACGGTGTAGTAGGCGTGGGAAGCGGGGATGAGCCGCATGAGGTGGTGGATGCCGTAGCCGGCCATGATGCCGCGCTTGACCTCGAAGAGGCCGAAGTAGGCATCGGTGGAGGCGATGCGGATGTCGCAGGACATGGCGGTCTCCATGCCGCCGCCGACGGCGAGGCCGTTAACCGCCGCGATGACGGGCTTCGGGACGTCCACCCAGGGGAAGCTGTGGTCAAGGCCGCGGTGGCCAAGGGCGATCTGGCGCTGGCCGCTGGCATTGCGCTCGGCCATCGCCTTGAGGTCCGCGCCGGCGGAGAAGGCGCGGCCGGCGCCGGTAACGATGGCGGCGCGCATGTCGGGGTCGCCGATGAAGTCCTGGAGGGCGACGTGCAGCTCCTCCATGAGGGTACCGCCGAGGGCGTTGAGCCGCTCGGGGCGGTTGTAAGTGAAGATCGCGTAGTTCTGCTTCTTTTCGTACAGCAGGTCTGGCATGGGTTCCCCTCTTTGCCTGTGCTCGTAGGGCGGCCACGCGGCTGCCCGCCTGCGTGTTTCTAACGTTCCGCGGGGGCGGGTGTCAATGCGTCTCGTGTGCCTCGGGGAGAGGCGAGGTTGGGGCCGGGGTAGCGGTCGGAGCGGCCAGCGCTTGCGACGGGTGGCTCCTCGGAGCGGTGCTCGGGTGAGGGGCCTGCTCTCAGACCTCGATTTCGCGGGGGTCGTCTTCCATCCAGGGGGATTCCTCGGGGGATTGGAAGTAGTCGTCCTCGCCGGCGCAGGGCTCGACGGTGTAGCCGCTGAGTTCGCCGCCGATCATGGCTTCGAAGATGCCGCCTACCTCGTCGACCTGTTCTTCCTCGGTGACGACGCCCGCAATGGGGTCCTCGGAGAGTCGGACGCGCCAGAGTTCGCCTTTGAAGAGGAAGCTGACATGACGGGCGACGAAGGTGAACTCGAGCGTGCAGTCGGCGGCGATGTCGACGTGCCCGGTGATGCCCTGAGGTTCGGGGCGTTGCCAGCCGGCAGCCTCGGCCTCCGCCTGGACGCCGGGGTCGAAGTGCTCGAGGGGGGTTGTCTGCTCGGCGCCCCAGCTGAAGTCGATCGATTGCTGTGGATTGCCGCAGTTCGAGATCGCGCCCTGGACCTCCTCTGTCCATTCCTCCTCGTCCCATTCGACGTTGCGCACCTCGTAGGTGACGTCTTCGGCGCCCTCGGCATCGAGCGTCCGCACGGTGCATTCGCAGCCGAGGTGGATGGGGACGTCGGGCGGGACGGGGTAGAAGCCGGCAATGGATACGCAGATGTCGCAAGGATCGGGGCCGTTGACGAGTTCGTAGACGGGGGGCTCTGACATCGATGACCCGCCTTTAGAGGATTGCGATGCGCCGGCGACGCGTGACGGGGTGGGTGGCGCGCCAGGCGTCGAGTTTCGCGCGCTCGAGCTCCGCTCGTGTCTGCGAGGCGAGCACCAGGGCTCCGGCGTGGAGGAGTACGACGCTGTCGACGGCGGCCCCGGCCGGCAGGCGCGCGGCGTCTACGCGAGCGCGTTCGACCAAGAGGGTGCGGCCGACCTGGACGCGGCGCAGGCTGAGCAGGCGGGCGCGCTCCGCCTCGATCTCACGAACGAGGAACGGCGCGCCGTCGGGGAACTCTGTCAGCGGGCGGTCGACAGGGTGGCGGGTCAGGCCCGCCCTGGACACGACCAGACTGCCCGTTGCCTCGTCGCGACGAGTGGCAGCCAGGGGACGAGGGGTGGCGGGCACTCTGGCCTGCACGAGGCGGGCGAAGCGGCCGGCGGCGACCTCGATTGGTCGGCCGGTGACGCGGTCGGTCCCGCCGGGGAGTTCGATGTTCAGGCGGGCAACGCCTGCCGGGACGCGGTTCAGGGCGAACCAGCCACTGGCGTTGGTGGTCGTGTTCTCGCCACCGATGCGGACCGAGGCGTCCTCGATCGGCGCGCCGAAGGGCGAGACGACCTGGCCGGCGACCATCCCGGTAGCGGCGAGGCGGTTCGCGGCCTCCTGGAAGCCGGTGACCTCGTCGCGGGTGGGGGTCTGCGATGTGGCGTCGCCGGCGAGTGCCGCCTCGACCGCGTCGGCGGGAGCCGCGGCCAGCGAAGCGAGGGTGCGTATGCCGGCGGCGAGGAGCGCGGCGGCGAAGGCGGCTTCGACCTCGGGGACGCGCTGGAGGAGCGCCAGGCAGTACCAGTCGCCGAGGCGAGCCGGCCCGACGTCCGGCAGCACCCGCTGGAGGCGGCGCGGGCCACGCTCGAACATCGTGGCGACGTTCACGACGCCGGCCGCGCGCAGGGCAGCGGCCTGGGTGGCGTTGAGCGGCAGGACATCCTCGAGCGGACGGAGGAGGAGGGTACGGGTCACGGTACCTCCGAGGCGCGGAGTGAGGACCGTTGGGTGCGGGGAGCGTAGGCGGGAGCGACCGAGGCGGTCAACTCGCGGCGGGTCACGTACACTCGCGCCGTCGAGCAGGGGTTACGGCAGAGACGGACGCATGCGGGTTTCCTCGATTATCGGGTGGTTGGCGGTAGTCGCGGGCCTGTCCATGCTCGCGTGCTCGGGCGGGGGCGGGCAGCCGGAGGCCACCGCCGTCGAGACACGCGTGGCGACGGTCAGTCCGACGGCGGAACTCGCCAGCCCGACCGTGGGTGCGAGCACCACAACGGCCACACCCGCGACGGGCGAGGCGAACACGACCGAGGGAGTGATGGCCCTCGCGCGCCTCGTCGACGATGCGCTTGGGCGCGGGGACATCGGCGCCGTGACCTCTCGGCTGCGAGGCGGGCCGGCGGTTGAGTTTTCGCAGTGGGGGCAGCCCGTCACGACCCTGCCGCTGGAGCGTGCGAGCGCCGAGCTCTCGCAACTGCTCACGCGCACCCGCGCGACCGACCGTGATTCGTACGGGATGGCTGGCCCGAAGGTATGGAGGGTGGGGTACGACCTGACCCGCCCCCACCTCGTGGTGACGAACATTAGCCTGGACGAGGCCACGGGTTACCGGCGACTGGCGCTCCTGCTTCGACTGCGGCACTGCGATGCGGACTGCGCGGCGGCGGATGCCGGGCGATGGGTCGTTATCGGGGTGGTGCTGCAGTGGGGTGGTGAGGCGTTCTTGCGGCCGGGCGAGGAGTACTTCAACACGTTCGGCCGCCTCGGTGAGGCGTACCGGCGGCCACTGGTGCTCACTCCGGAGATCCGTGGCGCGGCGGCGGCAGTGGCGGAGGCGATGGGGAACGGGGTGCGTTCGATCCCGGACTGCGGTCCCGACGCCGGCTGCATCACGACGGACGATCCGGGCGTCGCGGTGGACCTCGGCATCATGCGCCTGAGCTTCAATGCGCCCGCGGGCGAGGGCGGGTCGGCGCGGGTCTACGCGGGGCGGATGGCGGACGGCGGCTGGCAGTACTGGTTCGGGACGCAGCAGCTCGGGTATCAGATGGTGGACCTGCCGGGCGACGTCCTCGTGTGCGCGAACGGGGACGGCCTCAACGTGCGCGCGGAGCCCGACGCGAACTCGACGGCAGTGGCGTTTCTCGGGGACCTCACGAAGGTGCGGGCGGAGGAGTTCCGCCTGACGACGGCGGGGAGCTTCGCGCCGGGTGGAACAGCCGGATCGGGATGGTATCGCATCAGCGGTCGCAACGCGGCTGGCGGCGGATGGGTGTCGGCGAAGTTCGTGTCCGACGCACGCCTGGGCGATTGCAAGGTGCACGACGCGATCGAGCGACCGTGACGGCACGGCCGGGGAGACTGGCGGGAAGGGCCGTTCGCTTCTTGTTTGCGGCGCGCGGAGCCCCCACGATGGGTGCACTCCCACCGCGCATGTCGAGCAAGCGGCTCACGCCTCGGAGTAGTGCCGGGCGCGATACATCGCGAGGTGGAGCAGGAGGATGGAGAGGAAGCCGCAGCCGGCCATGAAGGCGATGGAGATGAAGCCAAACTCCTCGACGTACCGGACGCTACAGGGGACGCCCGCGGTGCACTTCGACGCCTGCTCCGGGAAGAGCTCGAGCTGGTAGTGGTACATCGACAGCATGATCCCGATGGCGGCCATGGTGACGACGTATCGAGGGTGCAGTTGCTGCCTCGTGACTGTGGCGACGAGCAGCAACACGGCGAGCGGGTACATGGCGATGCGCTGGTACCAGCAGAACTCGCAGGGAATGAAGTGAGCTACCTCGGAGTAGTAGAGGGAGCCGAGCATCGCGGTGCCGGCAACAGCGAGGGTCAGGACCTGGCCGCGCCGCTCAAGGAAGTCACGCAGCTGGATGGCGCCCGGGGAGGCGACACCGAGCGCGAGGGCGAGCGAGCCGCCGACGGCGCAGAGGGCGGCGACCGAGAGGATGAAGGAGACGGCGTTCTCAGACATCGATGGGTGCCTCCGGTAGGGAGCTGGTCGCGGACGGTGCGGGCCTCGTGCGTGCACGGCGGCGATGGCGATCGTGGGGGCGACAGCAGGATCGCACGGCTCTCGCACAGGCGACAGAGGACGCGGCCGCTCGCGTGCCGCGGCGAAAGGAGACGAGCGGAGTGAGCAGCTCACGACGGAACCGGCCGACTCGACGGCAGGCGCCGGCGGCGCGGCAGGAGGGGGCGGCTCGCGGCCAGCAGCGCGCGCCCTCGTCGAAGCCGGCCTGGCGGCAGACGATCGACCAGTGGGGCGGCCTGCCGGTGCTGGCAGCGGTCGTGATCGTGCCGGTGGTGGTGGTCGCGATGATCGTGGTGGGCGGCCGGGGTTCCGAGCCGAGCGGGACGCCTCGCAGCGGCGAGTTCGTACCGGCGGAACGGCCGATCGTGAACGGGCGTATCGAGGGGAGTCCCGACGCGCCGGTGAAGATCGTCGAGTACGCCGACTTCAGCTGCCCGCACTGCCGGGAGTTCCAAGAGGGGGCGTACGACCAGTTCCGGCAGGAGTTCGTGGACAAGGGGCTGGTGAGCCTCGAATACAAGTACGTGGCATTCCTCGGGCCGGGTTCGGTACGCGCGGCGCAGGCGGCGGAGTGCGCGAACCAGCAGGGGTACTTCTGGGACATGCACGACCTGCTGTTCCTGCGGCAAGCGTCCGGGGCGTTCTCCGAGGACAACCTCAAGGGGTACGGCCAAGAGATCCACGACGTGAAGAACGGGTTCGACGTCGGGAAATACAGCTCCTGCGTCGACTCGGAAGCGACGAAGGACATCGTGCAGGCGGACGTGGACGAGGGCGACAACAAGGGCGTGAACTCGACGCCGACGTTCTTCATCAACGGGCAGAAGGCGACGGGCAACCAGACCATCGACCAGATGCGACAGCTGATCAACAAGGCCCTGGGCCGCTAGCGCCTCGGGCCGATGAGTCGTCGAACGGGAGCCGGCGTCGCCGGCTCCCTTCGTTTCCGGGTCAGGCCGCCCGCGTGGTGATCGGCCGGCACTGCAGGAGGTAGAGCAGGCCGCCGGCGTAGGCGCACTCGATGTCGACGGGCCAGCCCATCGTGCGTTCGAGGTCGCAGGCGAGATGGGCGATGGCGACCGCCTGCGCATCGGCCAGGGCGGGGGTGCGGCGAAGCTGGTCGGGGACGGCGAGGGTGGCGACGCCGCCGGGGGTACGGACGCGCATCGTCGTCTTGTCGGCGAGATCGCGGCGCAGGATGGTGAACTCGAGGGCGCTCACCAGGTAGGTGTCCGGGGTGACCTCCCCGGAGACGATGGGTTCGCCGAGCCCCCAGCTGGCATTGATGACAACCTCGTCCGGGTCGCCGGCGACGACGTTCTGGCTGAAGGCGACAGCCGAGACTTCGGCGGGGACGAGCTGCTGGACGAGGACGGCGATGCGGACGTCCTCGGCGGGAAGGTTGTGGGCCGCGCGGTAGGCCTGCGCCGCCGGTGTGACCGCGGAGGCGAGCACCTCGATGACGGCTGCACGGAGGGCGGTTTCACCGCGCACGCCGAGGATCGTGGCGTGCTGGCCAGCAAAGGACGCTGCATCCCCGTCCTCGTCGACGGCGGAGGAGCGGACTGCGACCGCGACATCCGGGTCTGCCACCTCGGCCGCGAGCGCGTGGTAGGCCTCGACGACCGCGTGCCAGACCTCGTCCGTCAGCGGTCCGGCGGCGGGGCGTGCGGGGATGACGAAGCCGGGCGGGACCCGACAGGCGCCGGCCAGGCGCGCGAGGTTGGCGGCCTTCGCGCCAACGAGGCCGACTTCGTCGCTGCCGGGGGCGCCGAGCGCGAGCACGTGCAGATTGCACCTCGTTGTCATTCGGAGCGGTCGGGGACATGATCCACCCATCCCCCTGAAGAGGCGACAGGCGGTGCAGCGTGGCTGAACGTGGGCTCGAGTTCAGGTTGCCGGGCTCCGAGTACGAGGCGATCAGCTGGATCTACAACGAGCACCTGCCGGGATCGGCGACGCTGCTCGAGCGGAGCGTGCGGTCGTTGAACGAGCGCGGGCAGCCGGACGGGTTGCCGGGGCAGCTGTACGTCAATGGCTATTCGTATTCGCGGGAGTGGCAGATGCCGCCGCGAAGCGGGCCGTTCGACCTCGACGCGCTCGAGGGGTGGCAGGAGCGGCTGTCCCCGGCGATCGAGGATGCGCGGGTCGCGTTCGATACGTTCGAGCCGGGTTCGGTGGCGGCGGGGCAGTGGCGCGAACGGTTGCTCGCGCTCGACGCAGGGTTCGACTCGGCGTTCGGCCGGGTGCACATGGAGACGATGGGCGTGGTGCTGCCCGCGGCCTCGCGTTGGCTCGAATTGCACGCGGAGCGCTTCGGCGCGGAGCGGCGGGACGACGCGCTGGCGCTGCTGGCCGGGTTCGCGAACACCTCGACGACACGGACGGTGTTGCTCTGGCGGCTGTCGCGGATCGCGGCGGAGGACGAGGCGGTGCGAAGCGACGTGGCCGCCGGACGCATGCCCACGGGCACCTCGGCGGCGACGACCGCGTTCCGGGAGCAGTTCGAAACGCTGATCGAACTGTGCGGGGACACGACCACGATGCACCTGATCGACCTGCCGACGTGGCGGGAGGACGCCTCGATTCCGCTGGCGATGGTGGCGGCGATGGCGATCGAGGGGGAGGAGCGCGATCCGGCCGCCGCGGAGGAGCGTGCGCGGGCGCGGCGGATCGAGCTGGAGCGGGAGCTGTCGACCGTTGGCCTCGACGAGTTGGGGTGGAACGTGCTGCAGGCGGCGCAGTGGCTGGCGCCGGTCTCTGAGGATCACAACCTGCACTGCGACCAGCGGCTGATCGCGGCCTCGCGGCGACGCTGGCTGCGCGTCGGGGAAACGATGCGGGAACGAGGGCTGATCGAAGCGGCCGATGACGTCTTCTACCTGTCACTCGACGAGGTGGTGGCTGGCCTCGAAACGGGGGAGGCGGTCGCGGCGGACCTCGTCGGGCGGCGGCGGGCGCAGCAGGCGCGGTGGCGCGCGGTGGCTCCTCCGACGCGGCTGGGGGCAGGTACCGGGCCGAATGAGGAGACGGGCGTCTGGCACGGGATTGCGGGGTCGAGCGGGGTGTACCGAGGGCGCGTGCGTGTGATCGCGTCACTCGAGGATGCGGACCAGCTCGAGCCCGGGGATGTGCTCGTGTGCGCGGCGACCGCGCCAGAGTGGACGCCGTACTTCGGGGTGATTGGCGCGCTGGTGACGGGGGCCGGGGGCGTGCTGACCCACGCGGCGGTCGTGGCCCGGGAACTGGGGTTGCCGGCGGTGGTCGGGGTGACCGGTGCGACCTCGCAGATCCCGGATGGGAGCTTCGTCATCGTGGACGGCTCCGCGGGGACGGTGCGGCTGGACACGTAGGGGCTGAAGGGCCCTCGGCGGCAGGGGGCGGCCTCATGCTCCGCGACAGGGGGGGCGGGAGCCGCGGAGCATGAGGCGGGCGGGCAGGTGCGGCGATCTCCGCTCTACGGGTAGATCTGGTGCAGCAGCTGGTCCGCCTTCTGGAAGTTGACGATCCCGTAGCCGTACTGGTTGTCGGCGGCGGGCGCGCCGTTGACCGAGGCCGGGTGGTCCGCGGTCGCCCTCAGGACTGCCGCGGCCACGTCCTGGGTCATCTTCGGGTACTTGCCCTTCAGTACCGCGAGGCCGCCGGCAACGATCGGTGCGGCAGCCGAGGTGCCGGCGTCGGGGTAGGAGAAGTCGGGCTTGCCGACGATGTCGATCAAGCCCGAGAACTGGCTGATACCGCAGACATCCGGTTTGATCATGTTTGGAGCGAGGGATGATGGCCCCTCGCTCGAGTAGCCCATCCAGTTCCGGTTCCAGTCCGCGGCGCCGACGGTGATGACTCGCGGGTGACCGTTCGCGCCCCAGATGCTGTTGCCGGGTCCCGAGAATCCCCGAGGGCTGTACGGCTTGCCGCCGTTGGAGCCACAGTTGCCGGCGGCGAACACCACGATGATCCCGTGATCGATCGCCTCCACCACGAGCCGGGTGAAGGGGTGGGTCGGATCGTCGGAGTAATGCCCGATGTTCCAGCGCACCTCGGGGTCGCGCATGCCCCAGCTGTTGCAGAGGACGAGACCGTATGTCTCCTCTCGACGATCCATGACGAAGCCGTCGATCACGGCGCGGTAGGCGTCCATTGCGACTGAGAGTCGCCAATCCGCGACCCCGGCCAGCGTGCCGTGGGGCATCTTGAGCAGCCCGATGTCCAGCACCTCCGACAGCGGGGCCATCGCGAGCGCGTCATGAGCGACCATCGTGCCGTGTGGAACGAGTGACACATCCTCCCCGATCGAGAAGACGGCAGATGGCGTCCATCCCCGCGTCGGCTCGAGGGCGAGCTTCTTCTCCTTGTGGTGGATGCCGGTGTCACAGATCCCGATGCGTACCCCCTCGCCTCGGTGGCCGTGTGTCCAGAGCGGGCCCATGAGGGCAGAGGCGATGCTGAAGATGTCGCCGTGCGCCTCGTCAACGACGGTGTTGACGAAGTTCGGTGCGAAGGGTGTGAGCTCGGGATCGTCGTAGATGCGCACGACGCGCTCGACGCCGGCGAGGTCCTCCAGGCGGTCTTCGTCGAAGGCGCCGCTGACGATCGTGTGATCCCCCAGCGGGATGCGAGAGAAGCTGCCGTCGCGGCGACCCGCCCGGATTAGCTCTCGGATCGCATCTTCCAGGGCGGCGTCGTCCGCGCGGATGTCGAATTCGATCATGGCATGGATTGTCATGCGGGGTCCTCCCATCGGGTCAGTGCATGGTTAGCTGACGGGGTTAGGGGTCCTGGTACGGCATCCAGGGGCCCCAGTAGAAGGCGTTGGGTCCACGGGCGATCCAGGCCACGCGTTCCGCCACCTCGTTCGGATCCTTCACCGGGGTGTTGCGGTGAAAGTAGTAGGTGAGCAGATCGCGCTCCTGAGACGTCAGATGGCGCGTGTGCACGCTAAAGAGCTGGTTGTCGACCTCCGTCAAGAACGGGTTCAGGCCGGCGGTCTGGTACTGAACCGAGGGCAGCTGCGCCACGGTGATCTTTCCCGACTGCAATTCGTTGCTGAGCTTCAGCGCGAGGTCTCGGAGGTCGGCGAAGTCCGACATTACTGGCCACTCCTCACATGCGTTGTCTGGGTGGGACGAAGGGGTTTCCTCATTCGCCTCCTTCGTAGCAGACGGCGTTGGCGAGCAAGCTCAAGTCGGCCGACCAAGCCTCGGGGAGCCGGAGGTCGTCGATGGCGGCCGATGCGGCCTGATGGCAGAAGTGCAGCGCATTGACGAGGGCTGCTCGCGAGTCCCGGTCGAGCATCGACCAGGCGCGATCGCGCGCGGCTCCATCGGCGTGGCGGGCGGCATCGCCATGCAGGGACTGCCGCTCGTAGGCGAGGGCGACGGGAATTGTCACGGCGCCCGTGCGCAGGTCGTTGCTGCCGTCGAGGCGGCCGAGGTCGGCCCAATCCCCCCGAAGCTGGTCGGCGAGCCCGAGCGCCGCTCCAAGACGGCCGGCCGCGGCAGCCTGTTCCGGCGTGCCGCCGGCGAGGCGGGCCGCGATCCGGCAGAGTGCCGCAACCAGAGGCGAGCTCTTGAAGACGGCGGTCTCGACGACACCCGGAAGGGACGTGTACGGGGCGGCCGGTGAGCGGAGGTCCGCAAGCTGTCCGGCACCCATGGTGACGACGGCATCGTTCAGGTTACGAGCCGCTTCGCGAGCGATGTCAGGCGGGACGTCCATCGATAACAGCAGGAGGGTCGGGAGCGGGCCGACCAGCCCGGCACCGGCGAGCAACCGTTCGGCGGGCGTCAACGGACCGCTGAAGGGGTCATCATCGATCAGCGTGTCGAGCAGGTCGGCTCCCAGGAGGACGAGGAGCCCGGCGGCGGCGATGGGAAGCGCGGGCTCGTCGCGGCCCTCGAAAGCCGCGTGCACCGCGAGCGGCACGTGGACCGTGAGCGGGAACAGCGCAGGGGCCTCCGGCGCGGCGGCGCGTTCCGCGGCGGCGCGGAGAATGGAGAGGACGAGGTCGCACTGCTGTGCATCCTCGAGGTGGGTCCGAGCGTGGGCGCAAGCGGCGTCAAACGCGCGCGCACGGCGTTCGGCCGCCCGAGGTATCCAGGTGGCGGCGCTATTCGTCTGCATTGCCGGCCAACCCGATCGCCAGCGCCACGGCCTCGACGGTGGTCGAGGCGTGGCCCTCCGCCCACGCGGCCTCGAAGGCCGCGGTACCGAGTGTTGTCCTGAGGAGGACCGCCAGATGAGCGTCACCGCGCTGGATGGTGGAGGAGGCCAGCGGCCCGGCGGCGGTGCGGATGCGCGCGGCTGCACCGAGCAGCCTGGAGGCCTCGAGGGCGTCCGCTGGGTGCGGTCCGTCGGAGCAAAGGGAGGCCAGGAGCGACAGGCCCAGATCGACCTCGAGCCAGCTGCCAGAGGCGCTGGCAGCTCGCAAGGATTCGGCGGCGAGCATGCGAGCATCGCGAGAACGTCCTTCCGCTCGCGCGAGGCGACCGAGACTGGCGAGCACCTGGGCGGAGCCCGCGCCTGTGCCGACGGCGCGGAGCAGAGCGATGCTCTCGGCGAGCAGCTCTCCAGCGCGCGCGAGATCGCCGCGGTCGAGGGCGAGATCGCCGAGGCGGGCGAGGGGAGCAGCCTGGAGCCAGCGATCGCCGAGTTCGCGAAAGAGTGATACGGAGCGTTCCCAGGAGGTCTCCGCCAGGCCGTCATGGCCGGCACGAAGAGCGGCTTCGCCACGCCATTCGAGCGCGATCGCGAGCATCCAGTGCAACGCCATGGCGTCGAGCCGTGCGACGCCATCGCCGCACAGCCGTTCGCCGCGGGCGCTCTGCCCGCCGGCCGCCTCGATCATTCCGGCGAGCGCCGTCGCGAGGGCCTGGATCGCGAGAGTGCGGGAATTGCTATCGCTGATCGCGAGGCAGTCATCCACATGCTGGCGAGCGTTGGCGAGCGAGCCGCCATAGAGCTGGAGCAGCGCGACGGTCAGATGGGCCTGCGCGACTCGTCCCAGTTCGCGAGGATTGACCTTCGATGGAGCCGGCAACAGCGCGAGCAGGCTGCTGAGCCAGTGAGAGCCCTCCTCGATATGTCCATGCCACCAGTAGACGGTGAGCGAGGTGGCGAGGCGAATGCCGGCCGGGGCCAGGTCGGGGGTAGAACTCGCACAGGCGAGGGCGCCGCGAATGTTCTCGATGTCCTGCGCGAGCGAGTCCATGACCTCGAGCTGAGATTCCCCCTGCAGTGCGAACTCGGCCTGCTGGGCGATTCGCACGTGCACGGCCAGATGCGCCTGGCGTGCCGCGTCCGCCTGTCCGGCATCCTCCAGGCGCGCCATGGCGAATTCGCGGATCACCCGGAGCAGTCGGTAGCGGCGTGGTTCAGCCTCACGGACGACCTGGACGAGCGACCGGCGCCGCAGGCGCTCAATCGCGGAGGTCACATCGTCGAGGTGTGATGGCCTGCCCAGCTGGCTGAGGAGGTCGGCCGCCTGTTGCGCGGAGAAGCTGCCGAAGAAGGTCGCGAGTGCATCCAGGAGCGCCCGATCCTGCTCGTCCTCGATCAGCTGGTAGCTCCAGGAGACCGTCGAGGTCATGGTGGCCTGGCGAGCCGGGTAGTCCTGATCCGGGTCAACCAGGAGTCGGAGCGGGTGAATACGGAGGCCGCGGGCGAGCGTGCCGAGCGACATGTTGTCGACCTGGGCGGCGGCGAGCTCGATCGCGAGCGGGAGACCATCCAGCGTGGTGCAGATGTCGTCTACGAATGAGCGGTCGGCCGGGTCAAGGGCCAACGCCGGCCGCGTGGCGAGGGCGCGCTGCATGAACAGCTCGGCGGCGGGGGCGGGCTGGCCGCTGAGGCCTCGGTCCTCGGGGCTCGTCGCGAGGGGGAGGAGCTCGAAGCGCTGCTCGCCCCGGATGCCGAGTGGAGTGCGACTCGTCACGAGCGCTTTGACTCGGGAGCTGCGGGTGAGGAGGTCGCGCACGAAGGTGGCGGCTGGCCGCAGGTGCTCGAAATTGTCGAAGACGAGCAGGACCTGGCGGTCGGCAAGGAGGTCAGCGATCTGGTCGGCGTCGCCTCGTCCCTGTTCGGGCGTCAGGCCGAGAGCCTGGGCCGTCCGGCGGGAGACGAGGGCAGGATCCTCGACCGCACTCAGGTTGACCATGTAGACCCCGTCCAGAAAGCGTTCCTGTTCGAGCGCTGTTAGTTCCTCGCAGAGGCGGGTCTTCCCCACCCCTCCGGGCCCCAAGACTGAGACGAGCCGGACGTCTGGTCTGTGAAGCAGTTCACTCAAGGCGGCGATTTCGGACTCCCGACCCACGATCGGGTTGAGCGGGCGCTCCCAGTCGCCGAGCGGGTTGCGTTCACCGACCCGCCGGGACATCCAGCCCTCACGTGCGATGAGGAACAGGGGCTCGGGGAAGGCGAAGCCCTTGAGACTGCGGAGTCCCAGGTCGATCGCGGCGTACTTCGCTGGAAGTTCTCCCCGGGTGGCTTCGACGAAGGCGGCCGACGCGACCACTTCGGCGCCGAGCGCGAGGCTGCATATCCGCATCGCGCGGTGGAGCTCGATGCCGACGAGGCCGTTGGAGCTCTCGATGACACGGCCGTGGTGCAGGCCAATGCGGATGCGGAGACGAGCGCCGTGCGGCCAGTCGTGCGTGGCTGCGGCCATTTGAATGGCGAACGCCGCTCCCAGGGCGTCGCGCGGGGAGCTAAAGGTTGCGTAAAAGTCGTCACCCCACGTCCCACCGACCGCTCCGTGGTGCGCGGAGCAGGCGTCTCGGAGCAGGGATTCGTAGGCGAGGGAGAAATCCGCGTAGGCGACTTCTCCGGCGGATTCGGCAATGAGCTGTGCTATTCGAGTCGAATCCTCGATGTCGGCAAACAGTAGCGATGTCTGGCGAATAGCAGGCATTGGGACCTTGTCAGTCTCGGTTGCGGACGACTATACGTGCAGGAGAGTGGTCACGTCTTTTGAGCGTTTCTGGTGGACTCAGACGGAGAGCAAATGACCTACATCTCGGACGAGTTACTCGATGAGCTTCGCGCGACCGGCGATGCCGTCGCCGACGAATGCGTGCTTGCCATCCTCGGCGGTGGGCGGGAGCCGGCCGTGGTCGGCGAACTCATCGCCGAACTCAACGAGCGGTTTCCGAGGCACCCGGCGATCGATTCCTACCTCGTCGCGACGGGCCGCCTCCCCGACTGGACGGATGTCGCCGCAGTCGGACGAGGGCAGGCGTTGTTCGAACGGGAGTCGGCGGCGGTGATGACGGTGCTCGGCTTCGGGGCGCTTCCGGAGTCGTACTGCAACGCGGCCGTGGCACGGGAACTAAACCGACATTCGACGCTCGGCGTCGATCCGCTGCGCCGAGTTCGGCGCACCGCCGAATTCGTCCGTTCGGTGATGAGCCCCGGCGGCCTGGGCGACGGTGCGGACGGGCGTCGCGCGATCCAGCGAGTGCGGCTGTTACACGCCGCGCTGCGCCTGAGTGGAGAGCCGGGCACTCGCCCCGAATCGCCCTCGGGGGAGGCGCGCCTCAACCAGGAGGACCTGGCGGCCACGCTTCTCACGCTCTCATGGATGACGGCGATCCGGTTGCCTCGGGTGGGGGTCCAGGTCGACGCGCGGACGCTCTATGACTACGCGCACAGCTGGAACGTCGCCGGCTCGCTGCTGGGCATCGATGAGCGCTTGCTTCCCGCGTCGGCGGACGCCGCCGCAGAGCTCGCGGAGGCGATCCGCCGGCGGCGGTACCAGGCGACACCCGAGGGAGCAGCCCTGGCCAATGCGCTTCTGGACATCGACGAGGTCTGGGCGCCTGCCGGCGACTTGAGGGCGCTGGTGAGGCAGCTCCTCGGTCACGAGCTGGCTGCGATGATCGCTGTGTGAGCACGGCCTCCCGGGGGTTGTCGCCGCACCGGAGTGGCGGGGGCTGCAGGGACGAATCGATGCGAGTCCGGCGATCTGTGCGCCAGTTCATGGAACCGGTTCGACGCTCGATACACGCTCCAGCCAACGGGCAGTCTCCTCGGGCTGCCAGCGGGGCTGGAGGCACTCATGATCGAAGTCAGGACCGGCAGCGGGACGGCATCCCGAAGCCGAGCGGAACTCGCTGCAACCACACACGACTCTCGTTTCGCGGCCGACGGCGCTGGAGTGCTCGAGCGGGCGATCCGGCAGGACCAGTTCCTACGCTCCCTCGATGCGGCGCGCCGCACCGCGGAGGCGAGGGGCAGCTTCCTGATTCCGCTTGTCTAGCGACGGCGCCCGCCCAGGTGCGATGGACGGCTACAACTGTTCCGCGAGGCTCGCGGTGTCACAGATCCTGACGAGCCCTCGTCGGAGTTCGATCCAGCCGGCCTGTGCGAATTCGCGCAGCGTCTTGTTCACGGCCTCGCGGGTGACGCCGAGCATCTCCGCGAGCTGCTGCTGCGTCACGCGGAGGTCGGTGCCGTCGGAGGCTGACGCGCGGGGCTGGTCATCGGCGAGCAGGAGGAGCTGCTTGGCGAGCCGCTGCCAGAGGTCGAGCGCGTTGCGATCGGCCAATGCGGCGTTCGTCCGGCGAATGCGCATGCTCAGCGTCCGAAGCAGCGCGAGCGAGGCGGCGTGGTGATCGGCGAGCCACGATTGGAAGTGGTCGCGGGTCACGACGAGAGCGTCGACGTCCTCGGCGGCGCGAGCGGTAGCCGAGCGGGGGAAGCCGTCCAGTAACGAGAGTTCGCCAAGGCAATCGCCGCCGCGTAGCACCGCGAGGATGCTCTCCGCCCCGTCGCTCGAGAGCATCGTGATGAAGACACTCCCTCGGATCAGGATGTAGAGGGAATCCCCCGGTTCTCCTTCGCGGAAGATCGTGTGGCCGTGACGGAACGAACGGCGGCCGGCGATGGGAGCGAGGGAGCGGATGTCCTCCTCGGAGAGACTCGCGAGCAGGGGCACGCGGTGGACGAGATCGGTGGTGGTGTCGCCGGACCGGGCCATAGCGGGTGTCTCGCTTCGCGCGCCTTCGGGCCGGCTCGTCGGCGAGCCGACGTCTGAGCGGCCGGAGCGCATCGTACACCCTCTCGTCGGGCGGTCAGGCGCGGATATGAGGGTGGGTCAGGGCCAGAGGAGGGGGGTGCCGGCGGCGGCGATGATGCCGACCAGAAGGGTCAGCGGCGTGCCGGCGCGGACGAAGTCGCTGAAGCGGTAGCCGCCGGGGCCGTAGACGAGCAGGTTGCCGTGGTGGCCGAGCGGCGTGATCGAGGAGGCGACGGAGCCAACGGCGACCGTGACGACGCAGGCGGTGGGGGAGACGCCGATGGCGCCGGCCAGGCCCAGGGCGATGGGGGCAAAGAGCGCGGTCGTGGCGGCGTCCGACATGAACTGGGTGACGAGGGCGACGGCGACGAAGATCGCGAGGAGCGCGATGAAGGGCGTCGCGCCAGAGAGCGGCTGCTCCAGGAGTTCGGCGATCGTGCGGGCTGCGCCGGTCTTCTCCATCGCGGCGCCGAGCGGGATCGCTCCCGCGATGAAGACGAAGACGCGCTGGTCGATGGCACGGTAGGCCTGGCCGGGGGTCACGCAACGGGTGAGGACCATCGCGGCCGCTCCGACGAGCATCGCCATCTGCAGCGGGGCGCCGGCGATGGCGAGGGCGATTGCGCCGAGCAGGATAGCGAGCGCGAGCCAGCGCTTGCGGAGCACCCGGGCGCGGCCCTGGAAGGGAACGAGCATCAGGACGCCACGGTCGGCCGAGAGGCGCGCGAGGGCGTCCTCGTCGCCCTGGACGACGAGGACATCGCCGGGCTGCAGCCGGACGTGGGCGAGCTGATCCGCGAGCCAGCCGCGCTGCCGCCAGAGACCGAGGACGAGGACACCGAAGCGCTGACGGAAGTCAACCTGGGCGATGGTGCGGCCAGCGAAGTCCGAGGCGGCGGCGACGACGACCTGGACAAGGCGTTCCTCGACGTCCTCTTCGTCGGCGTCCCTGGGGACCGAAGCGCGCTCGTACTGGCTCGTGGGGCCGAGCTCGATCCCGCGCTCCTCGCCGACGGCGAGCATGTGCTCCGGGGACGTGCGGACGAGGAGGACATCGCCTTCCTGGAGGTCACCCTCGGCGAAGCGGCCGGGGACGCGCGAGCCGTCTCGGATGCGGCCGACGACCTCGAATTCGTAGCGGCGGTCGGTGGCGAGATCCTCGGCAGACTTGTCGAGGAGCGGCGAGCCGGGCTGGACCTCGATCTCGGTGAGGTAGCCGTCGAGGCGGTAGCCGGCGGACGGGTCTTCGACGCCTCGGCGGTCGGGGAGCAGCCAGCGGCCGGTGAGGAGCATGAAGAGCACGCCGGCGGCGAGGAGCGCGAGGCCGAGGGGGGCGACGGAGAAGACACCGAGCGGAGGTTCGCCGGCGCCCTGGAGCGCGTCGCTCGCGATGAGGAAGGCGGGGGCGCCGATGATGGTGATGGTGGTGCCGAGCGAGGCGGCGAACGAGATCGGCATCAGCAGGCGCGAGGGCGGGATGTCGCGTTCCTTCGAGAGGTCGAGCGCGACGGGGACCATGCTGGCGGTAGTCGTGACGTGGTGTGTAAAGGCGGAGAGGAGGCCGACTGAGCCCATCAGCAAGGCGAGCGGGCGAAGCAACCCGGGGCCTGACCAGCGGGCGATCAGGCGGCCAGCGGCATCGGAGACGCCGGTCTCGAGGAGGCCCGCGCCGAGGACGAACACGGCGGCGACAGCGATGGCAGGCTCGCTGCTGAAGCCGGCGAGCGCCTCGTCGGGGTTGAGAAGGCGGGCGGCCCAGAGGGCGACCACGATGAGGACCCCAACAAGGTCCGCGCGAATGCGCTCGCTGACGAGCAGCGCGATCGCGACCGCGATGATGGCGAATAGTCTCGCCTCGGGAGAAACGAAGTCACTCACGTCAGCGCGGCGCGTTCATCCCCCATGGGTGCCACCGGAGGCGCGCCCGAGACAGCGAGTGCCGATGACCCGCTCGCCCATCGTGTGGCCGTTACCCGTGCTTCGTGCTCTTGCGGATCATGAGGCCGGTCCAGCGGCCGGCGACGAATCCGATCATGGAGCCGCTCATCATGCCCATCGACCAGCCGAGGAAGCCGCCGGTCGCCATGCCGGCCGGCGCCGCCGGCCATCCTCAGCTGCTTCTGCTGGTCGTTGTCGTTCATGTCTCCTCCTGCGTGGGCTTGCTTCGGAGGCTACGGGCAAAGGCGTTGCGCACGAGGAACAGCGCCCGCCGCAGGAATTGCAGACGCCGCGCCGGCGAGGCGAGCGCGCCGACGCTCAGGCCTCGGCAGGGACGCCAATGAGCACGAGGATGCTGCGGGGGGCGACGGAGATGGGCGCGGCCGAAGCGGCGGGCGTGGGGGAGGGTTCGGCGGCGTCTGGCAGCGTGCTCAACGCCTCGGTCCAGCGGAGGCCGGGCTCGATGTCCGGGAGGGTGAAGTCGATGTCCTCGTGGTGGGCGTTGAAGCAGACGAGGAAGCTGGAGTCGTGGACGTGCTCGCCCCACTCGTCGGGGGCGGCGATGCCTTCGCCATTGAGGTAAACGAGCAACGACTTGGCGAAGCCGGTGTCCCAGTCCTCGTCGGTCATCTCGCCGCCACCAGGTTTGTACCAGGCGATGTCATGGCCGACGCCTCGAATGGGACGGCCCTGGAACCAGCGGCGACGGTGGAAGACGGGATGATCGCGGCGGAAGGCGATTAAGCGGCGGGTGAACTCGAGCAGGGACTCATCGACGGCGGACCAGTCGAACCACGAGGTCTGGTTGTCCTGGCAATAGGCGTTGTTGTTGCCGGACTGGGTGCGACCGGCCTCGTCGCCGTGGAGGAGCATCGGAATGCCCTGGGAGAGGAAGAGCGTGGCGAGGAAGTTGCGCTGCTGGCGTGCGCGGAGGTCGAGCACCTCGGGGTCGTCCGTATCGCCCTCGACGCCGCAGTTCCATGAGCGGTTGTGCGACTCGCCGTCACGATTCTCCTCGCCGTTGGCCTCGTTGTGTTTCTCGTTGTAGGACACGAGGTCGCGGAGTGTGAAGCCGTCGTGGGCGGTGACGAAGTTGACGCTGGCGGAGGGGTAGCGGCGGCTGTTCTGGTAGAGGTCGGAGCTGCCGGTGAAGCGGTTGGCGAAGTCGGCGAGGGTCTGGTCCTCGCCTCGCCAGAAGTCGCGCACCGTGTCGCGGTACTTGCCGTTCCATTCGGCCCACTGGGGCGGGAAGTTGCCGACCTGGTAGCCGCCGTCGCCGACATCCCATGGCTCGGCGATGAGCTTGACCTGGCTCACGATCGGGTCCTGCTGGACGAGGTCGAAGAAGGCAGAGAGGCGGTCGACGTCGTGGAGCTCGCGAGCGAGGGTCGCCGCGAGGTCGAAGCGGAAGCCGTCGACGTGCATCTCGGTCACCCAGTAGCGGAGGCTGTCCATGATGAGCTGGAGCACGAAGGGGTTGCGCATGTTCAGCGTGTTGCCGGTGCCGGTGTAGTCCATGTAGTAGCGCGGGTCGTCGGCGACGAGGCGGTAGAAGGCGGCATTGTCGATGCCCTTGAAGGAAAGCATCGGGCCGAGGTGGTTGCCCTCGGCGGTGTGGTTGTAGACGACGTCGAGGATGACCTCGATGCCGGCGGCGTGCAGAGCGCGCACCATCTGCTTGAACTCGAGGACCTGGTTGCCGGGCGCGATGCCGCGGGCGTACTCGTGGTGCGGTGCGAAGAAGCCGATGGAGTTGTAGCCCCAGTAGTTGCGGAGTCCACGCTCGATGAGGGCGTGGTCGTGCACGAACTCGTGGACAGGGAGCAACTCGACGGTCGTCACACCAAGCTGTTGGAGGTAGGCGACAACCGGCGGACTGGCGAGCGCGGCATAGGTGCCGCGGATCTCTTCGGGGAGATCGGGATGCTGGCTGGTGAAGCCCCTGACGTGGACTTCGTAGATGACGGTGTTGTGCTTCGGGACGGAGGGGGGGCGGTCGTTGCCCCAGTCGAAGAAGGGGTTGGCGACGACGGCCTTCGGGACGAAGGGGGCGCTGTCCTCGAGGTTCGGCGAGTCGTCCTCGGCGCCCAGGTTGTAGGGGTAGAGGGCTGGGTTCCATTCGATGGAGCCCTCGATGGCGCGGGCGTAGGGGTCGAGCAGGAGCTTGGCGGGGTTGCAGCGGTGACCAGTGGCCGGGTCCCACGGGCCGTGAACGCGGAAGCCGTAGCGCTGGCCGGGGTAGACGTCAGGGAGGTAGCCGTGCCAGCAAAGGCTGGTCACCTCGGGGAGATCGACGCGGGTCTCGCGGCCCTGATCGTCAACGAGGCAGAGCTCGACGCGCTCGGCGACCTCCGAAAAAAGCGCGAAGTTGGTGCCGGCGCCATCGAAGGAGGCGCCGAGGGGGAAGGGCCGGCCGGGCCAGACGCGAAGCGGTATCCCCTCGTTCACTGAGCCTCCTCATCAGGGTATGTGGGACTGACTTCGATGGTAGGGGAGGCGACCAGTCCCGCTCCCGACGAGCGGGCGCAATGCGGCGGCGACGCCGCCCGCTGTCTTCGCCGGGCCGATCCAGAACCTTACGCTGGGGCAATGCTTGACTGAGCTATTACGTTACGTGTGAGCACAGCGCCACGCGCCTCCGGTGCTCGCGCCTCGGAGGGCCCGGCAGAGGGAGGCGCCTCGCGGGCTCTCCACCCCTTTCGCCATGCTGTTTGGGCCGCCCACCGTGGCCGGCGCGAGGTGCGCGCCGGCCACACGCAGAATTCTCAGGCGACTCGCGCGATCTGGCGGGCGGCTTCCTTGCCGGAGACGGCGCCGCCTTCCATGTAGCCCTGGAAGTCGAAGTTGAGGTGCTCGCCCGCGAAGAAGAGCTGGCCGCTCGGCTCGGGGTAGTCACCGATGACCGTGGGCTGGGCGCTGCCGGTGAAGGCGGTGTACTGACCGGGCGTGAACGACGTGTAACTGCCGCGGCTCCACTCGTAGGTGGGCCAGATGAAGCGGAAGGCGCGGTCGTTCTTGTTCGCGTTGGCGCCGGGGAAGATCTGCTCGACCCGGGGGAGGGCGGCATTGCGCTGCGACTGCAGGGAACCGGCGCCCGCGGCGATACCCTGGTTGCCCCCGGTGAAGATGGTGAGGCTGGCGAGGTCGCCGGGCTGCAGTTGCGAACTATCCCAGCCGGACTGCAGGGCGAGGTCCGTAAAGAACAGGCCGCTGAAGCCGGAGTCGCGCCAGTAGCGCCGGTTGAAGCCGAGCACGAGTTTGGAGTTGGTGCCGTAACCGCACTCATCAATGTAGTGACGGACCCGCGGGACAAGGGGGACGTCGAGGTCGATGTCGCGGAGGACGCTGAACGGCGTGGTCAGCAGCAGGATGTCCGTCGTGACCTCGTGCGTGCCGCCGGCCGAAGCGAAGGTGCAGACGAAGGTCTTGCGTCCGCCACCACGCCGCTCACGGACGGCAACGAGGCGCTCGCCGAGACGGATCGGGGAGCCCCCCTGTTGGACCTGGGAAGCGAGGGCGTCCGTGATCCGCTGGTTGCCGCCGACGACCTTGTAGCGCTGGTCGGAGACACCGAACTCCTCGAAGCCCTGGTTCGTCTTCGTGCCAATCAGGAAGACGAGGTTGAGGGCGGACTGCACATTCGTCTCCCCGCCGTATTCGGTGAGGTAGGCGACGTCGAGCAGTTCGCGCAGGAAGCCGGTGGCCCCAACCTGCACGAGGTAGTCGGAGAGCGGGGTGTTGTCGAGTTCGAGGGCGCGCTGGTTGTAGTTCGTGTAGTCGGTGAAGGCCACCTTGCGCTGGTCTCGTGCGATCACATCGGCGACCGGCCGGAAGGCCTCGATGACCTGCTCCGCGGTCTTGACCTGGCCGTCGAAGTAGAACGCCTTGACCAGGGCCTGCTCGCTGGGGGACTCGACGTCGATCAGGGGGAGATTGAACGCCCGAGCGTAGGCGAGCATTTCCCGGTGGCCGGAGTCGATGAACTCACCGCCGATCTCGGTGGTGAGGCCCGGCCCCATGATGCCGTGACCGCTCCACATGCGGCCGCCGATGCGGTTCGAACCTTCGTAGATGGTCGCCGTAAGGCCGGCGTGCTGCAGTTCGTTGGCCGCGCTCAGGCCGGCGATGCCAGCGCCGACGATGGCGATCCTCGGCTGGGATTTGGCGAAGACTCCGGATGGAAGGGCCGCGACCGTGGCGGCTGCTCCGAGGCTGAGTGCGCCACGCTTGAGGAACCGGCGGCGACTGAGGCCTCGTTCCTCACGGTTGCGGCGGTCAGCCTCGTTCAGAAGGCGGGATACCTGGGAGAAGAGGGGGGTGTGTCCTGTCATCGTGCATTGATAACACGTAGTGAAGGTTCGACCTAGGGACTAACGGTTGGTCCCGGTTGAAGGAGAGACCTCGATCGCAGGATCGAGGTCTCTCGTGGCCCTACCTACTTCCACTCCCAGAGGGCGTCGGTCCAGCTGCCATCCGCGGCAGACTCGTACTCACCGACGAAGAAGGAGCCGTTCAGGGCGGCAAGGGATCCGTTCGGGTCCGCCTGGAAGGCGACTCCGTAGCGGAACGAGACGCCCATCCCTTCGCCGGTCGGGTGGCCAACGCCCTGACCGTTCCAGATCGCGCTCTGGCCATCCGCAGTCATGAGGATGCCCTGGCCCTGGGCGAACATCTGACCGGGGACACGTTCGAAGACGGTGAGGGTGCCCATGTTGCTGGCGTCCGTCCCGAGCACCTGGCCCATCCCCTCGAAGGAGATCTCGAGTTTGACGTAGCGGAAGTCGTCACCGGGGAGCACGCGGTTGCCGGTGGTGCGTCCCGTGCCTTCCCACACCTTGTTGCCTAGCATGGTTCCACTCCTTTGCGCACTTGTTGGCGCGAGAACCCCTCGCGCGTGCGCGCATGATACGGCCGGCCGATCGAGGGAGAGGCTACGAATCTGACGAAGTCTGGTGCGAGGCTCAGGCCTCGGCGGCCGCGAGCGGGAGGTCGGCAAGCGAGGTGACCTTGGGGGGCGGCTCGCGGGAAACGATCACGGCGACGGCGCCGGCGACGTAGACGGAGGCGAGCATGAGCCAGGCCCAGGTGTAGGCGCCGGTCGCGTCGAAGAGCGTCGAGACGGCGAGTGGGCCGGCCGCGCCGAAGGCGATGCCGATGGGCATGCCGATGCTGCGCACGGCGCCGATGTGGACGCGACCGAAGTACTTCGCCCAGATGAACTCGCCGAGGGGGACGCCTCCGCCGAAGCCAAGGCCCCAGACGAAGAACCCAAACAACATGAGTGGGAGCTGGCCGGTCTCGCGAGCGAGGAGCATGAGGCCGACCCCGACGATCATGCCGCTGAAGCTACCGACCCAGAGCGTGCGGACGTGGAACCTCGCGAGGGTGTAGCCCCAGAAGAACTTGGCGATGAGGTTTGCCATGCCCGCGACGGAGGCGGCGAAGGCGGCCTCGCTGCGGGTGAAGCCTGCCTCGGTGACGAAGGGGATGCCGTGGATGAGGACGCCGAAGGCGCCGCCGCCGAAGCAGCCGAAGGAGAGTGTGAGGAGCCAGAGCGCGCGGGTGCGCACCGCCTCGCGGCGGGTGTAGGAGTTCAGGCGGTCGAGGGTGATGGCGTCGTGGTCAGCCTGCGAGGTGCCGACGCCGTCGCTGCGGCGGCCATCCGGCATGAGGCCGTAGTCCTCGGGCTGGCGACGCATGACGAGGGCGACGGGAACCGAGAGGATGGCGGCGCCGATAGCGAGGACGACATAGCCATCGCGCCAGCCGAAGTTGTCGACGACTCGTGTCAACGTCAGCGGGATGAGGATGCTGGCGAAGGAGATGCCTGTGGAGCCGAGGGCGATGGCCCAGCCTCGGCGGAGGACGAACCACTTCGACATGGTGATGTTCAGGACGAGGCCGCCGACGAGGGAGATGCCGATCCCGACTCCGACTGACTGGAGGAGGAAGAACTGCCAGGGCGCCTGGACCCTCGAGATGAGGAGCAATGAGCCTGAGAGGACGCCAGTACCGACGAACATCAACGGGCGGGCGCCATGCTTATCGACCAGTGGACCGATGAAGAAGCCGGCCAGGCCGCTGACCGCGTTGGTGCCGGTGATGGCGAGGGTGAAGGAGCCAACGCTCCAACCGAGGTCGTCGACAATCGGGCGGAGGAAGATGCCGGCGGAGCCGGCGCCCGCGGCGACGGAGACGAAGTAGCCGACGATCGCGCCGGCGACGATCCACCAGCCGTAGAACACGCGGGCCTGCTGTTCGTCTGCGGTCGTGGTGGTAGCTGTGGTCACGTCGCGGATTCTACGCTGGTATCGGCGAACGTGTTAGGACTCTCCGGGTGGCGTGGAAACAGAGAGGCCGTCGCGATCGCGACGGCCTCTCTTCATACGGCAGCGAACGCTGGAGGCTTAGCGGCCCTTCCAGTTGGGGGCGCGCTTCTCGGCGAAGGCCTTGGGGCCTTCCATGCGGTCCTCGCTGTTCGCGACCTTGTCGAGCAGCGCGGCGTTGACGCCCTTGAGGTGGTCGAGCAGCAGCGTGCCCTGGGGCGGCGTAGGCGGGTTCATGTGCAGGTGGACGCCGTTCTTCAGCGCCTGCACGGCGAGGGGAGCGCACTTCTTGAGGATCTCGGCGCGCTTCTCGGCTTCCTCGAACATCGCGTCGCGGTCGGGGACGAGCCACTGCACGAACCCGATGTCGTGGGCCTGCTGTGCGGTGATGTGGTCACCGGAGAGGATGATCCAGAGGGCCCAGCCGAGCGGTACGAAACCGAGCTCGAGGGTGTCCATGAGGTTGATCGGGGTGAGGCTGCGGAGCGGCTCCGGCATGCCGAACATGGACTTCTGGGTGGCGATGCGGAAGTCGCAGCGAGCGGACATCTGCATGCCGCCGGCGAGGGCGTAGCCATCGACGGCCGCGATGATGGGCTTCTTGCAGTTGGTGGCGGCGTCGAAGCCATTCTTGGCGTTCTGCGCGGCGCCCTGGCCGATGGTCTGGTCGCGCTCGGTCATTTCCTTGAGGTCGGCGCCGGCGCAGAACGCGCGCCCGCCATCGCCGGTCACAACGACGACGAGGACGTCGTCATCGTTGGTCGCCTCCTCGAAGGAGTCGTGGAGGCCGTTCATGACGCCGGTGCTGAGGGCGTTCATGCGCTCGGCGTTGTTGATGGTGATCCACGCGACGCGGTTGCGCTTCTCGTAGTTCACCAGCTCGAAGACCTTGGAGACCATGCTGGCCCGCCTTCCTGTACTAGCCTCGAGGTTCGTCGCGTGCACCATACCCGTTGTAGGCGCGGCCTGTGAACCCTCCGCAGGCGGAAAAGGGCGCTGAGGGTAGCGGGCTATTGTCTTATGCGCCCAATGTCATTTATCATCCGCTCTGCCTCACCACGCTGCGCCTCGTATCCTGCGGAAAGCCCAGCCGGTCCAGCAGTGCATTGCCCGCGTTTCCCAAAGGTCACGAACGCCTGTGACCTTGGGCTGTGGACGACCGACGGACGGACCTCCACAGTGCAGATAGCGCCCCTCGACCGTCCTTCTGACTGATCGCCCCTCAGTCAGCGCGCCTACGGACAACTCGCCTCCGGTCGTCGATGCCTCGTCGACGAATGCGCCTCGCGACTCACAGCGCCTTCTGTTGACCGCGCCTCGTTGTTCAGCGCGCCGCGACCGTTGCTCGGCTTCGAGCGGTCGCGCGCCAGACGTGAGGTATTCGGATGGCCAGGTTCGGGTTTCGCAGTAACGTCCGTGAGATCGGGCAGCCCTGGATGTTCATCGCGCTCGCGCTGATCGCGGGTGCGGCGCTCCTTGGCGGCATTCAATGGAATCGCCAGCACAACGCGCATGCCGCTGAGACGAGTGGAGTCCAGCCGACCGGGCAAGGGACCTACACGGCGTGGTCGGGCGGGTTCAGCAATGTGAACCTCGGGTCGTCATGTGACGGCTCGGCGAACAGCAACTACATCAGCAGCAGCAGCTCGAACCAGCGCGAGTCGTTCACGCTGCCGACCGCTTCGGTACCTGCGGGCGCAGTCATTACGGGGGTCACGATCACCGTCGGTGATCGCGGCGACACGAACTCGGGCGGCACGTACCGAACCTTCGTCCGGCTTAACGGGGCGGACACCGACGGTGAGAGCGATCTGAGCGCGTCGGGGAGCTCGGGCGGCTGCAATACGAAGACGCAGCACATCGTTCTGGAACCCACGCTGAAGTCGGCTGTGAGCAGCCTCGAGATCGGCGTGGTCAAGGACAGCTCAAACAACAACGGCGTGCGCATCGGTACAATCACGGCCACGATCACGTATGCGCCGATCGTAGCCAACCCGGCGCTGGGCAATACGTGCGGCTTCGACCTCGTGATCGTGATCGACACGTCGGCGAGCATCAGCAGCACCGAGCTGGCGCAGCAGAAGAGCGCGTTCACCAGTTTGCTGACTGCGCTCGCGGGCACGCCCACACGTGTCGGCGTCGTGGAGTTCAACAACTACGCGGCCGTGCGGCAGACGCTGACTAGCGATCTGAGTCAGGCCACATCGGTCATCAACGGGCTGAACGGAAACGTGATCTCGGGCCCGTATGCCCCCAACAACACGGCCTGGACCAACTGGCAGGATGCGCTGGTCAAGGCGCAGGGGCTGTTCGGCTCGGCCGACGGTCGCGACGACCTCATCCTGTTCAGCTCCGATGGCAACCCCACGCGGCACAACAGTGACGATGCTCCGACGACGAATCAGCCGAACCTTCACCTCACGCCGGCGATCGAGGCAGCGAATGCCGCGAAGAGCGCGGGCACGCGGATCATCTCGCTGGGCGTGGGTGGCGACCTGATCCCCCTGTACATGCAGTTGCTCTCGAGCAACAACCCGAGCGATGCCTACTACGAAGGCGACTTCGGCAACCTCGGCGACACACTCGCGGGGATCCTGCTAGACCTTTGTGCTCCCTCGATCACAGTGCACAAGGTGATGGACGCTGACGGCAACGTCGCGACGACCAACGACCGCACGGACGGCTCCGGCTGGGGTTTCACAACGCAGATCACGGGGGGGACGATTCAACCCGGATCCGGGAGCACCAACGTTGCCGGGCTGCTGGGGTTCAAAGTCATCCTGAGCGGCTCGAGCGCAGTGGTGACGCTCAACGAGACCGAGCAGTCGGGGGCTTCGCTGATCGACCTCTCCTGCACGGGCACCCCGGTGGGGAGTCCACCTGCGAACAAGAACCTCGCAACGGGGACGATCGACGTGACCGTCCAGTCTGAGTCGATCGTGACCTGCACGTACGTGAACACCCTGGCGAAGCCCAAGCTGGCAGTTGAGAAGACGTCGGCAACGACCACGTTGCCCGCGAGCGGCGGTCAGGCAACGTTCACTTTCACGGTTTCGAATACGGGCCCGGTCGCCGTCACGATCACGAGCCTGGGCGACGACAAGTTCGGAACGCTGAGCGGCGACTCAGACTGCAAGGTGGGGACGCTGCTCGGCGCTGGCTCCTCGTGTGCGTTCGACGCGACGTTCACCGTGCCTCCCGGGACGGCAAACGCGAAGCACGTGAACACGTTCACGGCGCACGCGGTCGATGGCGCGCAGCAGGACGTCAGCGCGACGGACGACCACACGATCACGTACCTCGAGACGCCGCAGCCGTCGGTGGTGGTGGACAAGACCTCCGCCACAACGACGCTGCCGACGAGCGGCGGGTCGGTGACGTTCACGTACACGGTGACGAACACCGGGCCAGTGGCGGTCACCATCCAAAGCCTGGGCGACGACAAGTTCGGGACGCTGACGGGCGATGGGGACTGCAAGGTCGGCACGCTGCTCGGGGTGGGCGCCTCGTGCAGCTTCGACGCGACGTTCACCGTGCCGGCGGGCGCGGCGCAGACGACACACGTGAACACGTTCACGGCCGTCGTGCATGACAACGCCGACCACACGGCGAGCGACACAGACGACCACACGATCACGTACCTCGCGACGCCGTTGCCGGCCGTTCTGGTGGACAAGACATCCACGACGACGACGCTACCGACGAGCGGTGGGTCCGTGACGTTCACCTACACAGTGACGAACACAGGGCCAGTGGCGGTCACCATCCAAAGCCTGAGCGATGACAAGTTCGGGACGCTGGCGGGCGATGGGGACTGCAAGGTCGGCACCTCGCTCGCGGTGGGCGCCTCGTGCAGCTTCGACGCGACGTTCACCGTGCCGGCGGGCGCGGCGCAGACGACGCACGTCAACACGTTCACCGCGGTGGTCCACGATAACGCTGACCACACGGCGAGCGACACGGACGACCACACGATCACGTACCTGGTCACGCCGCTACCGTCGGTGCTGGTCGACAAGACCTCGGTGACGACGACGCTGCCGACGAGCGGCGGACTCGTGACGTTCACCTACGCGGTGACGAACACCGGGCCTGTGCCCGTGACGATCCAGAGCCTGAGCGACGACAAGTTCGGGGCGCTGAGCGGTGACGGGGACTGCAAGGTCGGCACTCCACTTGCGGTGGGCGCCTCGTGCAGCTTCGACGCCGCGTTCACCGTGCCGGCGGGTGCCGCGCAGACGACGCACGTGAACACGTTCACGGCCATCGTGCACGACAACGCCGACCACACGGCGAGCGACACGGACGACCACACGATCACCTACCTGGCCACGCCGCTACCGTCGGTGCTGGTGGACAAGACCTCGGTCACCACGACGCTGCCGACGAGCGGTGGGTCTGTGACGTTCACCTACACAGTGACGAACACAGGGCCAGTGGCGGTCACCATCCAAAGCCTGAGCGATGACAAGTTCGGGACGCTGAGCGGTGACGGGGACTGCAAGGTCGGCACTCCACTTGCGGTGGGCGCCTCGTGCAGCTTCGACGCCGCGTTCACCGTGCCGGCGGGCGCGGCGCAGACGACGCACGTGAACACGTTCACGGCCGTCGTGCACGACAACGCCGACCACACGGCGAGCGACACAGACGACCACACGATCACGTACCTCGCGACGCCGTTGCCGGCGGTGCTGGTGGACAAGACCTCGGCGACGACGACGCTGTCGACGAGCGGCGGGTCGGTGACGTTTACGTACACGGTGACGAACACGGGGCCGGTCGCGGTGACCATCCAGAGCCTGACCGACGACAAGTTCGGGCCGCTCGCGGGAGACGCTGACTGCAAGGTCGGGACGCTGCTCGCGGTCGGGGCCTGGTGCGACTTCAGCGCCGCGTTCACGGTGCCGGCAGGCGCCGCACAGACGACGCACGTGAACACGTTCACCGCGGTCGTGCACGACAACGCCGACCACACGGCGAGCGACACGGACGACCACACCATCACGTACATCGCGGAACCGCAGCCGTCCGTGCTCGTCGACAAGACGTCGGCGACCTCGACGCTGTCGACGAGCGGCGGGTCGGTGACGTTTACGTACACGGTGACGAACACGGGGCCGGTCGCGGTGACGATCCAGAGCCTGAACGATGACAAGTTCGGGGCGCTGGCGGGAGACGCTGACTGCAAGGTCGGGACGGCGCTCGCGCCGGGCGCCTCCTGCACCTTCGACGGGACGTTCAACGTCCCCGCAGGAAGCGCGCTGTCGACGCACATCAATACGTTCACGGCCGTCGTCAAGGACTCGAACGGAAAGACGGCGACGGACAGCGACGATCACACGATCACGTACATCGCTGACGCAAAGCCCTCGGTGCGGGTCGACAAGACGTCGGCGACGACGACATTGCCCGCGGGCGGCGGTTCCGTCACCTACACGTTCACGGTGACGAACACCGGGCCGGTCGCGGTCACGATCACGAGCCTGAACGATGACAAGTTCGGAGCCCTGGCGGGTGACGCCGACTGCAAGGTCGGGACGCCGCTGGCCGTAGGCGCCTCGTGCACGTTCGACGCCACGTTCGCTGTGCCGGGCGGGACCGTGCTCGCGACCTTCGTGAACACGTTCACGGCGGTTGTCACGGACGCGAAGCAGCAGACCGCGACGGCGAGCGACTCGCACACGATCACATATATCCAGGTGCCGGTGCCGGCGATCCGGGTCGACAAGACCTCGGTCACGACGACACTGCCGACGAGCGGCGGGCCAGTGACGTTCACCTACACAGTGACGAACACGGGCCCGGTGCCCGTGACGATCACATCGCTGGTCGACGACAAGTTCGGGACGCTGGCCGGAGACGCGGACTGCAAGGTCGGGATCCTGCTGGGCGTGGGGGCGTCGTGCAGCTTCGATGCGACGTTCACAGTCCCAGCCGGGGCTGACCTCGGGACGCACATCAACCGCTTTACCGCGGTGGTGACGGACTCGAACCAGCAGACCGCGACGGCCAACGACACACACACGATCACGTACCTCGCCGACCCGAAGCCCTCGGTGCGGGTGGACAAGACCTCGGTCACAACCACGCTGCCCGTCGGCGGCGGTCCTGTGAAGTTCACGTACACCGTGACAAACACCGGGCCGGTGTCGGTGACGATTACCTCGCTGAGTGACGACAAGTTCGGCACGTTGGTCGGGGACGCGGACTGCAAGGTCGGCACGGTGCTCGCGGTCGGTGCGTCCTGCGCGTTCGACGCGACGTTCACGGTGCCCGCGGGCGCGGCCCTCGGGACGCACGTGAACACGTTCACGGCGGTCGTGACCGATCCGAAGCAGCAGACGGCAACGGGCAAGGACTCGCACACAATTACCTACGTAGCGAACCCACAGCCCTCGATCCTGGTCGACAAGACCTCGGCGACGACGACGCTGCCGGCGACCGGCGGCCCTGTGACGTACACGTACACCGTGACGAACACGGGGCCGATCGCGGTCACGATCACATCGTTGAGCGACGACAAGTTCGGGACGCTGAGCGGCGACGCCGACTGCAAGGTCGGCACGGTGCTGGCGATCGGGGCGAGTTGCACGTTCGACGCGACGTTCACGGTGCCGGCTGGGGTATCCCTCGGGACGCACGTGAACACGTTCACGGCGGTGGTGACTGACCCGAATCAGAAGACGGCGACAGGGAGTGATACGCACTCAATTACGTACCAGCCGGTCGTCGTGACCACGGTGTTGGGCTCGCCACCACCTGTGCAGGCTCCGACACCCACGCCGACGCAGCCGGTGCCGAGCCGTCTGCCCAACACGGGCAGTGGAGGGAACTTCCCGGGTTCGATCAACGTCCCGCAGGACCGGATCGTGTCGGCCTACGAGGTGGCGAAGGAGCGGGCGCAGCGTAACGTGACGCTCCCGATCTCGTGGCTCGCCGCAGGCGCCGGGCTCGTCGTAGCGCTCACGCTGGTGATGCGCTCGCGGTCAAAGCGGCGGAAGTCGTAGGTCATCGACGAAGGAGTGGGGGAGTGAGTGCTCCTCCACTCCTCGTCGTACCGAGGGGCACCAGGTGCATGTCCTGAGAATCGCGCTGGTCACCGCACTCGTCATGCTCGTGATCTCGAGCGTGTCGTGGTCCGGTTCGTCCAGCGAGGACGGCAACGAAAGGGCAGCGACCGTGGCGACGGTGGTTTCGACGCCCGAGCTGGTGACGGTGGCCGGCGCGGCCACGGCCGCAGCGGCCACCGGGACCCCGACTGGAACGGCGATTGCCAGCGCCACACCGAGCGGGCTGCCGCTGATCTCGTCGAGTGCCGCGAGTGCGGCCGTGGGCGCCGCGGCGCCCACCAGAGGCGGCGGACGGCTGGTGGTACCTCGGATCGGGGTGGATGCGCCGATCGTGACGCTGGGTCTGCGTGCCGACGGAACGATGCCCGCTCCTTCGGGGCCCCTGGAGGTGGCGTCGTATGCCTTCGCGGCGCCGCCGGGCGAGGACGGGAACTTCGTGCTCGCGGGGCATGTGGACTTCGCGAACTACGGGCCGGCGGTGTTCTACCGGCTGCGCGAGCTGCGCGCAGGCGATACGTTCCTCGTGCGGCTCGACGACGGCACGACGTTCGAGTATCGCGTGGCGTGGGTCGCGGCCTACGACGAAGCGACCGCGCCGGTCGGGGAGATCCTCGGCCCGACAACTTCGGCGACGGCGACGCTGATCACGTGCGCTGGCACGTTCAGCGCGGCCGCGCATGCCTACGACCAGCGTCTGGTCGTGCGAGCGGACCTCGTCGTATGACTCGACCCGTTCGCACGGCTGCGACGCCATGCCGCTCAGGCACCATGTCGATCGCTGCGGCTCCGCCTGTCGGGCAGCAGTCGATGCTTAAACTCAGCGCGCCTCGAACCGACCGGTCATGGTTAGAGAGAGGTGGCTGTGCCCAAGCTCGAATTGCCCTCGTTCGTTTCACACGGCACGTCAAACGCGTACACGAACTACGGCTGTCGTTGCGACCCGTGCCGGGCGGCGCACTCGCTGTACCGGAGTGAGCGGCGGGCGCGCGACCCTCAGAAGTACACGGACTACATGCGCGACTACATGCGGAAGTACCGCGCGCGGAAGAAGGCAGCTGCCGAGGCCTCGTGATGGGCAGGTGGCCGGCTCAGCGACCCGGCGGGCCGAGGTGTTCACCTCGCCCGCCATGGGAGCTGGCTTGTCGCCGGTCTTGAAGACGCCCGACTAGAGCGTGGCGAGGTCGATGATGTGAGCCGCGCGCGCGCCCGGCGTCACCTCGAGGATGGCCACGGTACCGAGGCCGATCTCCTGACGGACGAGGTTCGGGCTGCCGGGGTTCACGAGCAGCACGCCGTCGTGCTCCTCGAGCATCGCCTGGTGGGTGTAGCCGAAGACGACGATGTCGACCGGCTGTCCAAAGATTACCTCGAGCGCCTGCGCGATCGACTCATTCTTCGGGTAGTAGCGGTCGATGGCGCCGGGGAGCACCTCGTCACCGAGGCTCTTCAGGATGAGTTCGTGGGTCATACCGACCCTGTGGCCCTCGAACTCGAAGACCTGGAGGGTGCTGGTACGCATTGGTGACTCGCTGATGCCCTGGAGCCAGGACTCGGCTGACTTCACGGGCGCGATGCGCTCGAGCCACTCGATGCACTGAGCTGTGTAGGCGTGACCGGCGTGCAGGATGAGATCGACGCCTCGAAACGCCTCGATGACCTCGTCGGGGGGCGCCTCGCCGCTCGACGGGATGTGGGTGTCAGAGATCAGGCCGATGCGCATGCGGGCCCCCGATGGCGTTACAAGCTTGGGTGCGTCGAGGCTACTTGACCCATTCGAGCCAGGGCTCGGCCTCACCCTCGTGGTCCCAGAGGAACTGGAAGCCGGCCTGCTCCGCCAGCTGGCGGTCGAGGTCGCGGTCGCCGATGTGCACGTAGATATCGGCCTCGAAGCGCTGACGGATATCGGGAAGCATGTGCTTGGCGGCGACGAAGTCGACCTGGATGTCGCGGGCCTCCCAGAGTGACTTCTGGGCGGAGGGGAAGCGGTCGGAGCAGCTGCCGATGAGGAAGCCGAGGTCCTGAGCGCGCTTCACCATCTCGAGGGTGATCCCGCCGGGGGGGTCGCCGAACTCGAGCGTGCCGTCGATGTCGAAGCTGATGAGGATAGCCAAGCTCATGTCCTTCGCGAGAGATGCGTAGCTGGTGATGCCGGAAGCCGGGGCCTCCTCGCGATGGCGAGAGGGCCCCGGCCCGGATTGGTCGATCAGGCGTATCGCCTAGTCGGGGCTGGAGCTCCAGATCAGGGAGTCACACATGTGCGGCATGTGCGAGCCCGAGACGCCGATGTTGGCCGGCTTCGAGATCTGGGACGGCGACCGCCCCTGGACCTGCAGGATGCTGTCGCGGTGGTTCCAGAATCGCGTGCGCCCGTTGCCGTTGTTGCCGCCGCTCGGCGAAACGGGGTTCGGGCCCGTGATGCTGATGTCCTCCTGGTAGAGGTCGAGCGCGTAGCCACGGCCCTTTTCGCCGTTGGCACCGAAGCGCAGGCCCTCCAGGTGGAACTGGTGGAACAGCGTGAAGCCGTCGTACATGTTCTCGAAGTCGAGGTCATCGGGACCGATGCCAGCGCCCTCGAAGAGCATGCGGCCCATCTTGTCGCTGAGCCGCTCCCACGACTCGAGGGTGGGCGTGACGCCCTGGCTCTCGGGACGGGTCTGGGCGTGGGTCAGGACGTAGGCCGGCTTCGGCCGGTGGTTCTTGGCCCGCTCGGCGGTGGTCATGATGACCGCGAGGGCAGCCTGAATCGGGAGGTCGTTGTCGTAGATGTTGGCCGGCTTGGCGATCCAGCGCCCGGAGAGGTAGTCCTCGACCGTGATCATCTCGGGGCGGTGCTGGCTGTAGAACCCGTCCGGGTTCATGAGGCCGTTCTTGCGCTGCTCCACGATGAACGGGGCCATCATGTCGTGGTTCTTGCCGTACTTGTTGCAGTACTCCTCGAAGATCATCGCCGTGCCAGCGCACGCCGGGGCGCCCCAGAGGCCTGCGTACTTCTGCGGGCCGGCGAGGGTGTCACCGGCAGCCGCGCCCTGGCCGACGTAGTAGCGCCCGGCGAGGTTGTGCCAGCCGCGGATGACGAGGCAGGTGTGCGTCAGCCCACGCGCGACGGCCTCGGCCGCCGTGGTGAAGGAGACGGACATGCAGCCGCGACCCTCCATCTTGAACTGCACGTTGGTCAGTTCAGGCATGTTGACGAGGATCCAGTCGATGTCGCCGCGGGTGATGCCGGCCTGCGGGTAGTCGACCATCTTGAAGACCTGGTCCCAGCCTTCCGGGGGCGGGGTGTTGGGGTCGTTGCTGACGCCGGTCGTGGACTCAGGCGTGATGACGATGCCGTCGATCTCGGAGGGGGAGATGCCCGCGTCCTCGATCGCCTTGCGGATGGCGATGAGGGTGAGGGCGCCCATGCTGGTCTCGGGCTTCTCGTCCCAGCGGCGGGCGGTGGGCGAGGTGCCGACACCCGTCGCGGCGACCTTGCCGCGGCCGTGCCAGATACCGAGACCTTCGCGGTTCCGGTGCCAGCTGTTGGGGGTCATCGGATGTGATGCCATGGGTCAGGTGTCCTTTCGCGTGTCCCTGGCGGCGTGACGTCCGCCGGCTAGCTGACGACCCTCCACTCGGGGATCTTCTGGCCGGTGGCGGGGGTGGTCTCGAAGATCACCTCGACCTGCGCACCGATCGGGACCTGTTCAACCGGAGTGCCGGGAAGGTGGGAGAGCATGATGATCTCGGGCTCTTCCTCCAGGGCGATGGTGGCGACGTTGAAGGGCTGGTCCGGGATGAGCACGGAAACCGGGGTGTCGTAGACGACCACGCGGCTCTGGATCCGGCCGCGCCCGCTCACCTGCTTCCACTGGATGCCGGGGTTGAGGCAGCCACCGCAGGCGTTTCGCGGCGGGAACTGGTACCGGCTGCAGGCGGGGCAGTACTGGACGACGAGGCGTTCCTCGTTGCAGGCGTCGTAGAACGGCTTGTCCAGCTCGTCAGGAATCGGTGACTGTTTCGGCAATTCGATTCTCCAAACTATCGTCGACGGGTGAGCAGGATGTGATCTCCCAGTCAGCCTCCTTCCAACCGGACGTCGCCATCTCCTGTGCACTGGACGCGGTGCGAGCGGGCCGCGAAGAGCGGGCGCGCTCGCCATCGGAGATGTTGTACACCCGTCGAGCCTGAAACGGGGCGGTCGTCGTGCGTCGCTTCGACGAAAACGTCCTCGCGGGGCTCCTGACGGGTGCGGCACCTCCGTTGCTGGCTCGATCGGCAGGCTCGCCGGCGACCGGCCAGTCGCCTCGCGGGGAGCCTCGGCGGAAGCAGCCGTCCAATAACGGCGGTAATCTTACCTCAGAGACGGAAGGCGCGGCAGCCCTCGCAAGGGCCGAATGCTCCTCCGTCTCCGGGCGTCATTCCGCTCCGACCGTGTGGAGCTCTTTGATCAGCCAGTCGAGTCGCTCGCGGCTCATCGACGGGGCCGACCCTTCGGCGTCCGAGGAGCCGCCGTAGCGACCGGCGGCGTGATCGTCGCCGAAGGGGAGCCGGAGGCGGGTGGCGTACTCGAAGTGCTCGCGGGCGTACTGCGGCAGATCGTCGTAGGTGCAGGCATTGGCCATCTCGGCGGCGTGCTCGAAGGTCACGGCGTCGAGCATCTTGTCCCACTCGCCTCGCAGCGAGAGTTCGTGCAGGCGCATCCCGAGCGCCTCGAGCCCGTGGGCCTGGAATACGACGTGGTAGGTACGGGTCGAGCCGTAGAAGGAGATCGGACGGCGGAGGGCGTCGATCGCCTGCTCGACCTCGGCCTGGGTCTCGCCAAAGGCGCTGAACCCGCCGACCGAGACCTCGATGTCGGCGAGGGAGCGCCCGGCGCGCCGCGCGCCTTTCTCGAGGGCGGGCAGGACGGTCTGCCGCATGTACTTCTCGGTCATGAAGCCGTGGGGCCGGAGCCCGTCGCCGACGGCGCCGGCGACCTCGGCCATCTTCGGGCCGACGCTGGCGATCGATATCTTCGGGAACGGGTAATCAATCGGGCCGGGGTTGAAGGCGGGGGTCATGAGCAGGTAGCGGTAGTCCTCGCCAACGAACTCGGGGCGCTCGCCGAACTGCCAGGAGCGCCAGATGGCCCGCATCATCGTGACGTACTCTTCCATGCGGCGCGCGGGGGGCGACCAGGTGCCGCCGAAGCGCCGGATGTTGTGGCCCTTGACCTGCGAACCGAGGCCGATGTTGATGCGCCCTTTGCTGAACTGCTGCAGGTCCCACGCGGACTGCGCCATGACCATCGGGGAGCGTGGGAATGCGATCGTGACGCCCGTGCAGAGCTCCATCCGCTCGGTGTGTTCGGCAGCGAGCGTGAGCTCGAGGATGGAGTTGTGCCGCATCTCTGGCGTGCTGATCGAGTCGAAGCCCGCCGCTTCCGCGGCGCGCACGCGCGCGGGCACTTCCCCGAGCCAGGTCTCCCCGAAGCCGGTCTCGATCTTCACGCTGCTGCGGTCCCTTCAGGCGCTGCACATTGGATGTCGTCGTGGGGGATTGTGCCGCAGCGCCCGGTTGTGGTCTTGGAGCGGCCGCGAGGGGTGGACGAGCCGCGCTGATGCCTCGCCAGGGTTTGCCGGCGACCGGCAGGCACTGACCGTATTGCACGCGGGTGCAGTCTTGTGGGCCCGCGGGCTGGGGTGCCAGACTGCGCGCAGTCGGGCCCGGACTGCACACGAGATGAGAGGGTGAGCCGGTGAAAGTCCTGCATATCGAGCCGGAGAAATGCACCGGCTGCCTGCGCTGCGAGGTGGCCTGCTCCTACGTGCAGAGCGGTGAATTCAACCCCTCGAAGTCCGTGATTCGTGTGAGCGCGTTCGAGCGAGGACACACGAGCTTCTCGCCCTATACCTGCTTCCAGTGCGCCGAGGGGTGGTGCATGACCGCCTGCCCGGTCGAGGCGATCGACATCTCGGCGGTCGGAGCGAAGGAAGTGCAGGACGACCAGTGCGTAGGGTGCAAGCTGTGCACCCTCGCGTGCCCGTACGGGACGATCTTCTACGACCCCGAACGTGAGAAGGCGTTCAAGTGCAACCTGTGCGGCGGCGACCCGCAGTGTGCGCACGCCTGCCCGACTCAGGCGATTACCTGGATCGAGGACTTCACGCAGGACTGGACGGGCGCCTTCGCGGCGCAACGGTCGGCCGCCGACCTCGCGCGGATCGGGGCGACGAATGGCCGCTAAGCGACATGTCATCGTCGGCGGCGGCACGGCCGCCATCAACGCGATCACCTCGATCCGGGAGTTCGACCAGGGCGCGTCCGACATCGTCCTGGTCGCCGAGGAGCGCCCCTACTCGCGCATGGTGCTGCCGTACTACCTCGGCAAGCGCATTTCGAGGTCGCACGTATGGACGCTGTCTCCGGACCGCCTCGCCGCACTGGGGGTGACCACGCAGATCGGGCGGCGCGCGACGGCCCTCGACACGGCGCAGCAGCGCGTCACGCTCGATAACGGCGAGACAGTCGACTACGACGACCTGCTGATCGCGACTGGCTCATCGGCGGTGCGGGCCCCGGTGCCGGGCGCCGACCTGCCGGGCGTGCATTCGTTCTGGACGCTCGAGCAGGCGGACGGCCTCATCGCGGAGGTGAAAGCTGGCTCCGAGGTCGTACTGGTGGGAGCGGGGTTCATCTCGTTCACGATCCTCAATTCGCTGGTGAAGCTCGGCGTGCGGCTCACCGTGATTGAGCTCGCACCGACGATCCTGCCTCGGATGATCGACCCCAACGGCGCCGCGATCGTTACACGCTGGCTGGAGCAGCACGGCGTCACCGTCCAAACCGGCGTGCGATTGAACGCGATCGAGGAGGTCGCCGGACGGAAGCGGCTCGTCCTCGACGGGGGCGGCGAATTGAGCGCCGACGTCGTGATCATGGCGACGGGCATCCGTCCGAACCTCGGCTGGCTCGAGGGCGCTGGCCTCGAGATGGGGCGCGGCATCCTCGTGGACGACCACATGCGCACGAGCGCCCCGAACGTGTACGCCGCCGGCGACGTGGCCGAGGCGTTCGACCGGGTGACGGGCCAGCGCGCGCTGCACGCCATCGAACCCGCCGCCATGGAGCACGGCCGCATCGCGGGCGCGAACATGGCCGGCGTCGACCGCGCGCACCGCGGAACCGTGCTCATGAACATCGTCGACGTGCTCGACCTCGAGATCGCGAGCTTCGGCCTATGGGACGACGCTGACGCCGAGAGCGTGGCTGTCGAGAAGCCCTCGCAGTGGGCGTACCGGCGGTTGCTGTGGCACGGCCAGGGCGAGGCGATGACCGGCGCAATCATCATCGGCATCAGCGAACACCTGTGGGCGACGAACGACGTCGGCATCCTCAAGGGGCTGGTGCAGGACGGACAGCCGATGGGCGCGTGGAAACGCGCGATGATGGACAACCCGTGGGAGCTGAAGCGGCCATTCGTCGCCACCGGGCACGTGGGGCGGCTGCTGCAGGAGACCGTCCTCGGCCGGCCCTCGACGCCGGCGGACGAGGTCAACGCGGCCCGCTGGGTGTCGCCGGAAGCGGCCGCACTGGCGGCCCAGACCGAGGTCTAGCGCGCCCACGGCGCAGCGAGCGAAAGGCACATCAAATGCTCGTCACAGAGAAGAAGCGGAATCAGCCGGCCGGGTACGCGGGCGCACTGCTGCGCGTCGACCTCACGACCGGCCGCCTGTGGGAACAGCCCATCGACGACGAGTTCGCCCGCAGCTACGTCGGTGGCACCGGCATGGGCGCCCGCATCCTCTACGACGAGGTCGGAGCGGATGTGCAGTGGAACGACCCCGAGAACCGTCTCATCCTCGCGACCGGCCCGCTCGCGGGCACGCCGACGTGGGGCTCAGGCGGCCTGAGCGTCGTCACGAAGGGCGCGATTACCGGCGGCGCGACCAGCACGCAGGCGAACGGCTTCTTCGGGGCGAACATCAAGTCGTCGGGCTTCGACGGCATCGTCTTCCAGGGCCGCTCCGACCAGTGGGTCTACCTGTACATCCACAACGGCACCGCCGAGCTGCGCGACGCCTCGCATCTCCTCGGCCTCGACACGTGGGAGACGCAGGACCACCTGTACGAGGAGCTCGGCCTCAGCGGTCACCAGCTCTCCGTCTACAGCATCGGCCCGTCCGGCGAGAACCTGATCCGCTTCGCGGGGATCCAGGGCGACTACGGCCACGTCGCGAGCAAGAACGGCTGCGGGGCCGTGATGGGCTCGAAGCGCGTGAAGGCGGTCGCCATCGTGCGTGGCAACCGCGGCATCTACGTGGCCGACCCTCGAGGCGTGTTCCGCACGGCCGACGACATCGCGTACCAGATGCGCACTGAGCTGCCGGGGCAGAACTTCTACCTCATCGGCACGCTCGGGGGCGTGACGGGCCTCGCGCCTGTGGGCGGCCTGCCGATCAAGAACCTCACGACGAACATCCTGCCCGCCGAGGCGGACATGTCGAAGTGGGAGCCGATGGAGCTGCGCGAGGGCTTCGACCACCGCGGCCACCAGTGCAACGCCTGCGGCATGCATCACTGCCACATGCAGGTGATCCGCGACGGCGTCCATGCCGGTGACGTGGTCGATGAGCCCGAGTACGAGGGCTGGGTAGGCGCCGGCTGGGCATGGGGGTGCACCGACCGCACCAAGGTGTCCTGGATGAACACCCAGTGCGACCGTGCCGGCGTCGACGTGAACGAATTCGGCTGGGTCATCGGCTGGGTCATGGAGTGCTACGAGAAGGAGTACCTGACGAGGCAGGACCTCGGCGGCATCCAGGCCGTCTGGGGCGACGCTGATGCGGCGTACGAGCTGCTGCAGATGCTCTGCACGCGGCAGGGCTTCGGGGACGTCCTGGCGGAGGGCATCAAGCGCGCCGCCGAACACCTCGGCGGGCCGGCACAAGACTGCGCCGTGTACACGATGAAGGGGTCGAGCCCGCGCGGGCACGACCATCGTGCGTTGTGGCCGGAGATGCTCGACACGTGCGTCTCGAGCACGGGGACGTTGGAGAGCGGGGGCCCGACGCGCCCGCAGGAGCTCGGACTGCCCGCGACGCTGCAGGTGCAGAGCCCGGACGACGTGCCGCGGCAGGTGGCGCTCACCCTCGGGCGGCGGCACTTCGAGGACTCGATCGGGACGTGCTTCTTCACGACCAGCACGACGATCGCGGCGATCGCCGAGGCGGTGAGCGCCGTGACGGGCTGGAACTACACCAAGGACGACGCGATGTACCTCGGACGGCGGACGGCGGCACTCATGCGTGCCTTCAACCTTCGCTCCGGCATCGGCCCCGAACTTGAGCGACCCTCGGCACGTTACGGCTCGACGCCGGTCGACGGTCCGGCCGCCGGCGTCTCGACCGCCCCGCACTGGGACCACATGCTCGACACGTGGTACGAGCTCGTGGAGTACGACCGCGAGAGCGGTCGGCCCCTTCCCGAACTCCTGGACCGGCTCGCGCTGCCCGAGGTGAAGGCGGAACTCTGGGGCTGAGGCGCGCATGAGCGATGCCGAGTCACGCCTCGACGGCTCCGAGGTGACCGTCGAGGTACTGACGTGGGTGAACCGGCTGGTCGGAGGGTCGGGCTCGGGCAGCGTGGCGTTTCGTGAGGCCCTCGAGCCGGACGACTCCGTGGAGTCGCTGCTGCGCCGCTTCAGTCAGCATCACCCCGCGCTGCACGCCCAGCTCTGGGAGCGCGACGGCGCGATCACCGAGAACCTGCACGTGCTGGTCAACCACAAGATGATCGGCGACACACACACGCTCCGGTCGCGCCTCGCGCCCGGGGACACGGTCTCGCTGCTTGGTCAGTTCTCGGGCGGTTAGCTCGCCTCGGGCGGGTCCGGCGAGGCGAAGCCGATCGCCTCGAGGCGGGCGCGCAGCGATGGGCGATCGAGCACGCGCCGCAAGGCCTGCACGGCGGGCCGATCCCAGCGGCCGGCCGGCACCGCGAGGTCGTAGTGCTCTGGACGCAACGGGATGAACCGGAGCCCCGCCTGGCGCGCGACGGTCTCGATTGTCACGCCCCAATCGGCGCGGCCCTGGGCTACCGCCGCCGCGACCGCGAAGTGCGAGCGTGGCTCGTATGCGTACCCGGGAGGTCGTCGGCCTTCGAGGAGCTGGTCGATGAGGATGCGCGTCCCGCTGCCGCGATTGCGGTTCACCATGCGTACCTCGGGGTCGTCGAGGAGGGCCGTCACCTCGCGCTCGTCGCCGGAGCGCGTGACGACGCCCTGCATCCGCCGGTAGCCGGGGAGTAGCCGCAGCGACGGGTCGAGGAACGGCTCGTTGTACGTGTCCGTAGCCGGGTCGAGCAGGTGGATGGGAGCGGCGTCGCACTCGCCGCGGCGGGCGGCGGCGAGGCCACCCTGGCTGCCCACGGCGAGCACCTTCACGCGCAGGCCCTCGCGTGAGAGTTCGCTGGCGATGAGGTCGAGCCCGACGCAGTGGCTCCCGATCACGACGAGGTCCGCCAGTGGGAGCTGACGGCCGATCAAGTGGACCTCGACCTCGGTGTCCTCATCGAGTAGCTCCACGTTGCGTTCGATGCGGATGAACCCATCCGCGCGGCTGAACGAGGTGACCGAGCCGCTGCCCTTCCCCATCGGGTACGCCGCCAGCTCGCCGTCGGGCACCTCGACGAGGCCCACGAGGAGGTACTCGAGCCGTCCGCGCTCGGAGTTGGTCTTCACCGCCAGACGGGCGCGGACCGACTCGCGGTGCGCCTCGCCTTCGCCCGCCATGCGCCGGATGACGGGCGCGACGAACTCGTGGAACGTAAACACCGCCGAGGTCGGGAAGCCGGGCAGCACGACGACCGGCGTCGTGCCTTGCGCCGCGAGGCAGATCGGCTTGCCCGGCTTGAGCGCGACCCCGTGCACGACGATGCCGGGCGTCAGCGCACCGACGACGCGGCTGTTGAGGTCCCCCTCACCCTTCGAGGTCCCGCCTGAGAGCAGCACCATGTCGGCGTCGGCCAGGGCGCGTTCGACGGCGCCGCGGATGGCGTCCTCGTCGTCCGGGTAGCTCCCGAGGAACCAGGGATCGCCGCCGAGCTCACGTACGGCGTCGGCGATGATCCGGCCGTTGCTGTCGAACACGAGGCCGGGGCGCATCGGGGCGCCGGGCTGCGCGACCTCGTCGCCGGTGGAGATGACGGCGACGCGCGGCCGGCGTACGACGGCCACCTCGGCGGCCCCGATCGCGGCGAGGACGCCCGTGTCCCTCGAGGTGAGGCGCGTCCCGGCGAAGAGCACTGTCTCGCCCGCGCCGATGTCCGTGCCGGCGAAGGAGATGTTCTCCCCGGGCACGACCGGGCGGCGCGCGACGACCGTCGCGCCGCCGTCCTCGATGTCGGTCTGCTCAACCGGGACGACCGCGTCCGCGCCGCGAGGCAACATGCCGCCGGTGGCGATGGTCGTCGCAGAGCCGTCGACCACCTCGACGGCCGGGATGACGCCGGTGGGCAGCACCTCGGCGTTCAGGCGCAGGCGGACGGGCTTCTCCTCCATCGCCCCATACGTATCGAGCGCGCGGACCGCGAAGCCGTCCATGTTTGAGCGGTCGAACCCGGGCACGTCCACCTCGGCGCGCACGTCTTCGGCGAGCACACGCCCGAGCGCGTCCGCGAGCGGCACGACTTCGGGTTCGAGGGCCGCGGGCGCGATCACCGCGTGCCAGCGTGCTTCTGCCTCGTCGCGGTCGAGCACCTCGAGGAACTGCTGCTGCACCATCAGCGTTCCCGGGACGCGGGCGTTTCGCCCGGCTCGTCGTACAGCAGCACCTCGACCTCCGCCCCCTCCGGCATCCCTTCGAGGCCGCGCTCCACGATCACCGCCCCGTCCGCACGGACGGTCGACGAGAGGATCGAAGCGCCCGAGGTCGCCAGCGGCACGGCTCGACCCCCCTCGATCGCCACGCGAACGTAGTCGGTGCGGCCTACCTGCGAGACGATCTTGCGGGCGAGGGGCAGGCGTACGCGCGCGTGCGGCCAGCTCCAGGGCCGGCCGCCGAGCGCACGAATCGCGGGGCCGGCGAAAAACTCGTAGGCGCACATGCAGCTCACCGGGTTGCCGGGGAGCAGGAACACGAGGCGCTCGCGCCCACCGTCGCCGGGGAGCCGGCCGATTCCGGTCGGGCTCGACGGCCGCATCGAGATGCCATGCACGTCGAGCGTGCCGAGCTCCGCGACCAGCGACGGCGCGAAGTCCTCCATGCCCACGGAGCTGCCACCGGACACGAGGATGACGTCTGCCTCGGACGAGGCGAGCGCGGCCCGGATCCGTTCGCGGTCGTCCGCGAGGCGGCATACCGGGAGCAAGTGCCCAGAATCACGCGCGACGAGCGCACTCAGCACGACCGAGTTGCTGTCGACGATGTGCGGGCCCTCGGGCGCGGCTCCGGGAGGCAGCAACTCGTTTCCAGTGATCAGCAGCTGCACGCGCGGCCGCGCTACGCACGTCAGAACTCCCCGGCCGATCGAAGCAAGCAGGCCGGCGTCCTGGGGGCGAAGTCGCCGCCCGGTACGCAGCAGCAACTGGCCGCGGGCAACATCCTCGCCGACCTCGTCGACGTTGCGGCGAGGCGCCACGGCCTCGCTGACCTCGACCAGGCCCCCGGCTTCGCGGCAGACCTCGGCCATGATCACCGCGTCCGCACCGTCGGGCAGGGGTGCGCCGGTCATGATGCGTACCGCTCCGCCAGCGTCGACCTGACCTCGGAACGGGTTGCCGGGCAGCGATTGGCCGAGGACGCGCAGCGCGATCGTGTCGTATGCGCTGGCGCCGAACGTGTCCTCGCCGCGGACGGCGTAGCCGTCCATCGCGGCGCGCACGAAGCCCGGCACATTGACCGTCGAAACGACGTCCTCGGCGAGCACGCGACCGACGCAATCGAGCAGCGCGACGGCCTCCGCCGGGAGCGGCGCCGTGTGCGCGCGGAGGAATCGCTCCACGTCCTCGACGTCGGAGCGCTCGGCGAAACCACGCATGCGCACGTCACGCAGGTGAGCGTTCATCGTCGCTGGGCCTCTGGTGAGTGCGGCACGCAGCCGATCTTACGATGACGCGTCGGCGCGATCCGGCGTCCGATGCGGGGAGGGCGCCGTCTCCCGCTCGAACAGCGCGCGCTCGGCTTCGAAGCGTTCCTGTACCTCGGCCGAGACCGGGTCGCTGATCCGGCGGTAGGCCTCCACAAGCGCGCGGCCCGCCTCGGTGAGCGTCGTGCCACCGCCGTGGGCTCCGCCGGAAGACGTATCGATGAGCGACACACCGGCGGCCCGTTCCATCTCTTCGAGCTTCTTCCACGCGGTGCGGTTCGGGAGGCCGAGCGTCCTCGCAGCCGCGGCCACGGATCCCTCGGCCGCCACGCCTTCGAGGAGGTCGGCGCGGAACTCGCTCATCAGGACGATGCCGTCGTCGCGCTCCACCCACACCTTCGTACAAATGCGCAGACCAGGCCGCCCCTGTCGCGTGGGCGCCGGCTCTGGTAGCGTGTCGCCCCGTCGTGCAATGCGCTCGGAGGGGGAACTCGTGCGACGTTCGTCCATCATCAGTCTGCTCGCCGCCGCTCTGCTGGCGGTCCTGCTCCTCGGAGCCTGCGGCGACGACGACTCCGCCGCCGAGGAGCAAGGTACCGCGCCGGCGACGGCGGCGGCCACCGCGTCCCCCACGCCGCCGGCCGGCGGCGAGGAACTGATCCTCGCGACGACCACCAGCACCGACAATTCCGGTCTCCTGGGCGTGTTGATCCCGCTGTACGAGCGCGCGACGGGCGACCACGTGAAGGTGATCGCCGTGGGCTCGGGCGCGGCGATGCAGATGGGGGAGCGCGGGGACGCCGACGTCCTCCTCGTGCACTCGCCGAAGGCGGAAGAGACGTTCATGGCCGCCGGAAACGGCGAGTCGCGCAAACGCGTCATGTACAACGACTTCATCATCGTCGGGACGCCGGAGGACAAGGCAGGCATCAAGGGGGGCAAGGACGCCGCCGCGGCGATGGCCGCGATTGCACGGACTGAGTCCTCGTTCATCAGCCGGGGAGACAACTCCGGCACGAATGCGGCCGAGAAGGACCTGTGGGCGGCGGCCGGCCTCAAGGTGCCGACGGGCGCGTCCTGGTACACCGAGACCGGCCAGGGCATGGAGGCGACGCTCACGATCACCGCGGAGCGCAAGGGCTACACGCTGACCGACCGCGCGACGTGGCTGGCGACCGCCGACCCGAAGCGGTTGCCACTCCTCGTGGAAGGCGACGCGAAGCTCTTCAACGTCTACCACGTGATCGTCGTGAACCCCGCGAAGCACGACGGGCTGCATGTGAAGGCCGCCCGTCGCTTCAGCGACTTTCTCCTCGCGAGCAGCACGCAGAAGACGATCGGGGAGTTCGGGAAGGACAAGTTCGGCGTCTCGCTGTTCATCCCCTACCCTGACTGACCGTGGACCTGATCTTCGACGCGTTCAGCGAGGCGTGGCGGCTCCTTCGGACCGGTGACGGCGACGTCTACGGGATCGCCTGGCGGACGCTCACGATCACCGGCAGCTCGACTCTGATCTCAATGCTGATCGGGGTGCCGATCGGACTGTTGCTCGCGCTCGGGCGGTTCCCGGGGCAGCGGATCCTCGTCGCGTTCTCGTATGCGGGGATGGGGATGCCGCCCGTCGTCGCCGGCCTCGTGGTCGCGATCCTGCTCTGGCGGTCGGGCCCGCTGGGGCAACTCGGGCTCATCTACACGCCCGGCGCGATGGTGATCGCGCAGTCGTTGATCGCCACACCCGTCATCGTGGCCGTGACGAGCACGGGCGTGATGGCCCTGCCGCCCGCGTTACGCCTCCAGATCCGGGCCATGGGCGCCGGCGATGCGCGCTACCTCTGGCTCGTGGCTCGCGAGGCGCGCCTGCCGCTCCTCGTGGCGACGATGGCTGGCTTTGGCGCGGTCGTGTCCGAGGTAGGAGCTTCGACCGTGGTCGGCGGCAACCTGGCGGGCGAGACGCGCGTGCTCACGACGGCCTCCGTACTCGAGATGAGCAAGGGCAACTTCGGGACGGCGCTCGCACTCGGGCTCATCCTGCTCGCCATCGTCTTCGCGATCGCCGTCGTCCTGGCGGCGGCGCTGCACCGTATGCGGCGCGCATGACGGCGCCGGCCGAGGTTGTCCGCCTCGATGGCCTGCGCGTGCATCTCGGGAAGCGGGACATCCTCGTCGTCGAGGAGTTCGTGGCAACGGCGGGAGAGGCCGTCGCGCTCCTCGGGCCGAACGGGTCGGGCAAGTCCACGCTGCTGCGGACGGCCGCGCTGCTGATCGAGCCGGCGGCCGGCAGCGTCCAGCTGTTTGGTGCGCGACCACGAGGACGCGGCGAGCGCGCTCGCCTGCGCCGCCGCACCGCCAGCGTCTTCACCGACCCGACGCTCCTCGACATGTCCGCGCGGGGGAACGTCGAAGTCGCGCTGGGCATCCATGGCGTGTCTGGCAGCGAGCGCCGGCGTAGGGCGGAGCGCTGGCTGGAGCGGCTGGGGGTCGCCCACCTCGCGGGCGCGCGGCCGCACACACTCTCCGCCGGCGAGGCACAACGCATCGCGCTCGCGCGGGCCTTCGCCGTGGACCCGGAGCTGCTATTCCTCGATGAGCCGTTTGCATCGCTCGACTTCGAGACGCGGGCGCGGCTCGTCGGCGACCTGCGTGAACTGCTCGCCGCCTCGGCGGTGACGGCGCTCATCGCCACGCACGACCGCGGTGAGGCGGAGCTCCTGGCGGACCGCCTCGCGGTCCTCGTCGGAGGTCGTCTCGTCCAGGATGGCCCGACGCGCCAGGTGCTCGAGTACCCGCGGTCCGCAGAGGTCGCGAGTCTCCTCGGGCACGCGCTGCTCACGCCGGAGCAAGTGCGTTGCCTCGCCCCCAGGGTCGAGGCTCGAGGCGTCCTCGCGCACCTGCCGCCGGGCGCCGTCCGCCTCGCGGATGACGTCGAGCCGGGCGCGTCACGCGTGCCGCTGCTTTCGATCCGGGGCGCGGGAGGCCGCGTCCAGCTTGTGTGCGACCTCGGCGGCCCCGCGACCTTCGAGGTCGGCGCCGCCCACATCGCGGGGCGGGAACTGCGGCCGGGGGCGATGCTGGCGCTCGCGGTCGATATCGAGCGGCTGCACTGGCTGCCCGACACGACTCGATAACGATCGCTTTGTTCCGCTCCTCGATACGCCTCGCTACCCTTGAGCGTGAAACGCACGTTACGAGGAGGACGAGATGCTCGGCGTCATGGGCAAGATCCTGTGGGTAGACCTCACCAGCGGTGACATCCGCGAGGAGCGCCTGCCCGACGAGATGTACGAGCAGTACGTCGGCGGGTACGGGGTGGCGGCCCGGCTGCTGTACGACCGGATGCCCGCAAACGCCGATCCGCTCGGTCCGGACAACGTGTTTGGCATCGTGACGGGCCCGCTCACGGGCACGTCCGCGGTCACCGGCAACCGGTTCACGGCGATTGGCAAGTCGCCGAAGACGAACACCTGGGGTGACGCCAACTGCGGCGGCACCTTCGGGCCGTCGCTGAAGTTCGCCGGCTACGACGGCGTCTTCGTCACAGGGATCTCGGAGCGCCCGGTGTACCTCCTCATCGATAACGGAGTCGCTTCGCTGCACGACGCCGCCGACATCTGGAACCAGGGCGACGACCTCCACCCGGAGCGCGTCCTTCGCGAGCGCTACGGCAAGAAGTTCGAGGTCGCCTGGATCGGACGCGCCGGCGAGACGATGTCCCTGACGGCTGGCGTTATGAACGACATCGGGCGTTCCGCCGCGCGTTCGGGCCTCGGCGCGGTCATGGGCTCGAAGAAGCTGAAGGCGATCGTCGCCGGGGGCAGCCAGACGATCCCGCTGCACGACGCCGAGGGCCTGCGGCTCTACGCCGCTGCGGCGATCAAGACGACGAAGGCCGAAAACTCGCCCACGTGGCAGGCGTTCTCCGAGTACGGCACGACCGGCGGCGTGGCCGCGAGCGCCGCCTCGGGTGACTCGCCCGTGAAGAACTGGGCCGGCGTCGGCATTCGCGATTTCACGGGCGCGTTCGCGATCAGCGACGTTGCCCTCGACGAGTACAAGGTAAAGCGCACGGGCTGCTGGCACTGCAACATCGCGTGCAGCGCGCACATGCGGGTCCCCGAGGGCAAGTACGCCGTCGAGACGCACCGTCCCGAGTACGAGACGCTGGCCGCCGCCGGGACCATGACGCTGTCGAACGACCTCGAGGCGATGCACAAGTTCAACGACGTGTGCAACTTCTACGGCATGGACACGATCACAACCGGTTCGATCATCGCGTACGCCATGGAGGCGTACGAACGCGGCTACCTGACGGGCGCGGACACGGACGGCATCGAGCTCGCGTGGGGGAACTCGGACGCGGTCGTCGAGATGGCAAAGAAGCTCGGCCGCCGAGAAGGCCGGCTCGGCGAGATTTTCGGCGATGGGGTCGCGAAGGCCGCGGAGCGCCTCGGCGCCGGCGCAGACGAGTTCGCGGTCCACGTCCACGGAGAGGAAGTGCCGATGCACGACCCGCGCCTCGCGCCGGGGCTCTCCGTGACGTATCAGGTCGACGCTACTCCCGGCCGCCACACGCAGGGTGGCACGGGGCTCCTCGAGATGGGTGGCGAGGCCGGGGGCCCGATCGGCGGCCCTGAGAAGTACAACTACGGGACCAAGGGTCCGATGCACCGGATGCTGGTGAACGCCGGACACCTCCGCAACACCGCGGGCGTCTGCATGTTCGCCGAGTTCGTGACGGCGCCCGAGACGCTGCCGGAGGAGCTGCGTCTGGCGACCGGTATCGAGTGGACCTACGAGCGCATGCAGGAAGTCGGGGAACGCATCGCCGTTATTCGCCACGCGTTCAATCTCCGCGAGGGTCTGAACCCGGCGACGTTCGAAATGCCGAAGCGCATCCTCGACGGCCGGCCGCTGGGGGAGGGACCGCTCAAGGACGTGAACGTGGACGTGGACGCCGAGCGCACCGCCTACTTTGAGGCGACGGGCTGGGACCCGATCACAGCGGTCCCCTCCATCGAGAGCCTCGAGCGGCTCGGGCTGCAGGACCTCGTCGCGGACCTGCACCCGCCGCGGTAGTCGAGGAGCCAATCCTCTGGACGCGGTCAGAGTCCCGGTCCGCTTCACGGCGCTGCTCGCGCGGTCGCTCAGCCTGCGCTCGGGCGACCTCGTGCCGTTCGAGTTGTCTGCGGGCGGCACCTACGGTGAGTTGTTGGCGGCAATTGGCGAGCGCTTCGGCGAACGCTTTCCACCGAACACGTGGGACCCGGTGACCAGGCGCTTCCACGAGCACGTGCGGGGGATGCAGCAGGGCATCCCCCTGCGCGACCCGAACGAGGTACTCGCGCCGGACGAGGAGGTAACGTTCCTCGTGGGCATTGCCGGAGGGTAGTCGCTGTCGCGTCAGGCGCGTTGCGCCAAACCGGGTCGGGTTGCCGACTCGTCGTTTCACCAGTCGAAGCTTGTACCCGGCGGTTTCACCCGGCGTCAGAGTGATTCCCTCGAGGCGGGGCTTGACGGGTCCGCGAATCTGGCGGTCGGGCTCACCGCGGAACGTGCTGCCGCCAAGGGCGCGAGTGGTGGCATTAGGTCGCTGGCGCCCCCGGGAGGATTCGAACCTCCGACCGATGGATTAGAAGTCCATTGCTCTGTCCACTGAGCTACGGGGGCGTGCGGTGATCGTATCAGTGGAGCGGGGCAGTACGGGGCGCGGGATGCGGTCAGGGCGCGTTCGGATGCTGGCGGCAACGGGTGACTGAAATCGCGGCGTAGGCATCCTCGTCGGCGAGGCGGGTGGCGCAGCCCTCGGCGGTGAGGGCGGCGAGGAGGTCGGCTTCGTTCGTGCGGAAGCGATCGGTGTAGGACGGGAAGAGCAGGACGACGTCGACCTGTCGCTCGTCGAGGAAGGCCCGGTAGTCCTCGATGGAGCCCCAGCTGCGCCGGGCGAAGCTTTCGGGGAAGAACTCGGAATCGAGGACGCCGCCCGCCTGGAGCACCTGATACATCGTGACCTTGCCATCGTGGGCGCGGAGGACGCGATAGACCGCGCCGGGCGTGAAGGCGGCCGAGGCGAGATAGGGCGCGATGTCGTAGTCGGGCTGGCGGCGGAGGGCTCCCCACGCGTAGTCGGTGGGCTGCAGCGGCACGAGCACCGCGCTGAGGGCGCAGGAGGCAACGAAAACGCCTCGGAGCACGGCAGGCGAGAGTCGCGGCGACACCCAGGCGAGCAGCGGGCCGGCAACGACCACGGCGCTGCGCAATCCCACGGTGGCGACGAAGTTGGCGAGGGTTGCGCCCAATCCGGCATCGCTGAACGTCGGCGAACTCAGGGTCATCCAGGCGGCGGGGAGGGAGAGGGCTGTGGCGGCGGCGTAGGCCGCGAGCAGGCGGACGCGTCTCGGTTCGAAGGGCAACGCGACGAGGACGAGGCAACCGAGGAGGGGCGCGGCGACGGCGGGGTGAGTCGACTGGCAGAGCGCGGCGAGCAAGGTGGCCAGGAAGACTCGTTGGCGGCGCCAGGCCGCGACCGCGGCGAACAGGAACGCCGTCGCCCAGACGAAGGGGAGCTGAAAGAGCAGGACGGCCTCGATGAGGAACGGGTTTACGAGGAAGACCGCGGCTGGCAACGGCCTGCGAAGCTCGGGGAAGGCGGCCCAGACCGCCGCGAGCAGGCCGAGGAAGCCGAGCAGCAGCCAGGCGGTGACGACCCAGTCGCCCAGCAGCGGGCGCAACAGCGCGGCGGTCAACCACGGGACCGCGGCGTATGGGAAGGTCAGCGCTTCCCCGTGTGCGAGGCCGGGAAAGTGATAGGGGATGCCATTCCCGGTCTGGAGGCGGTCCGCGATGTACCAGACGTGGGCGTAGTTGCTGAGGGAGTCGTTCGAGACGACGATGCGGTGCAGCGAGAACGCGCCGAGGACGACGCACCAGAAGGCGAGCACGCCGTACAGCAGCAGCCGGTCACCGATCCAGTGCTGTTGTTCCGAGCTGCTCAGTTGCATCGCGACAGCATATGAAGAAGGCACGTTCGGCGACAGGAATCCGCGCGCGAGATACGGTCCTTCCTGTCCTCGGTGCGGGGATGGTGGTTGGCCTGCTCGCCGGGGTGCCCGGGGGGTCGGCATCGCACGTGGCCGCGGCCATCGGCGGGGCCGTCCTCGCGATGGCCGTCGTGCCGGTGCTCGCCAGCGGGCGCGGTGAACCGCCATCGCGCGCGCGGTCGGTCGTCGGCCTGTGCTGTCTTGCGGTCGCGCTGTTCCTCTTGCCCTGGGCCTCGTACGTGCTGTCGGTGCTGGTCGTGGCGGTCCTCGCAGGCGCAGCCTGTGGCCTGCTGCTGCCGCGAAGGCGTGTCCGAGATGCGGTGCTGCTGTTCGGGGTGGCGGGCGGCGGACTGGCAATGCTCGCGAACGCGTTCGTGGGCGCCCTGTTGCCAAGCGTCGTCGCGCTGGGGCTGCTGGGAACCGTTGTCCCGCGAGGAGGCGGTGTGCCGAGGCGACGCCGGGGGATTGCCCTCGGGGGGGCGGTGGTCATCGGCACGTTCGCGGCGGCCGGGTGCGTCGGCAGCACCTCGCCGACCGTGCCGTGGTTCGGTGCGGTGGTCGTGCACGGCCCACGTGAGCAGGCGGCAGTGGCGCTCACGTTCGACGACGGGCCCAACGAAACGGCCACGCTCGAGGTCGCGCGCATCCTCGAGGAGCACGGGACGCGGGGGACGTTTTTCGAGGTCGGCCGGGCGGTTCAGGAGCGGCCGGAGATCACGCGTGCGCTGGTGGAGCGCGGGCACATTGTGGGGAACCACTCGTTCACCCATGGGCAGTGGGACTACCTCGATCCTCGGTATCCGGAGCTCGATGAGACGCAACGAGCGATCCGGGAGGTGGCCGGGGTGTGCCCGGCGTTGTTCCGCCCGCCGCACGGCAACCGCACGCCGCTGCTTTCGTGGCTGATCGAACGCCATGGCCTGCGCCTCGTGAGCTGGGACGTGTCGGCGAGCGACTGGGCGGCGACGGACGCGGAGCGGCTGGCGGCCGCGGTCGTCGAGCGCGCGCGGGCGGGGTCGATCATCCTGTTGCACGACGGACTCGACGGCGACCCGAGCGTCGACCGGACGGTGCTCGTGCGGGCGCTGCCCGCGATCCTCGACGGACTCAGGGCGAAGGGACTCGAGGTCGTGTCGCTGGACCGCCTGATCGGCGGGCCGGCGTACCTGCCGGCGTGCTGACTCGGGGCGGGCAATGGGCTCGGGGCGTCAGGCCGGCGCGAGACTGCGACGGCGGAGTCCCGCTGTCACGAGGAGCCCCGCGGTCGCGGCAAGGACCCAGATGCCGGCGCGCAGTCCGACCTGCTGGATGACGAAGCCGACGGCGAGCGGGCCGAGGGCCGAGCCGAGACCCTCCGCGAAGAGCAGCGTGCCCATGGCCACGCTCGGCCGGGCCGTCGCTGCCGCGGCGTCGATGAGGCGAGCGTTGAGCAGCGGATTGAGGGCGGCGATGGCCGCCGCCAGTGGGACGAGCCAGACGCCGACCCAGACTGCTTCGATCCGGAGGAGGAGCGTCACGAGCGCGAAGCCAGTGACGCCGTACAGGACGGACATGGTCGCGCGCTGCCGGCGCGGCGCGCCGAGCCGACTCGTGAGTAGCATGCTGACGAGGGCGGCCAACGCCGCGGGCGCGAGCGTCGAGGCGGCGGCGACCGTGCTGAGATTGAGGTGGGATAGCAGGAGCGGCCCGAAGAGCCCGAGCAGCCCGCCGACGAAGGCGAAGTGCAAAGCCGCGAGAGCGCGGACGTCCCACATCGGCGGCTCGCGGTGGGCTGCCTCGGACGCCCGCTCGCGGGACGGGATGCGCGTGTCTCGCCTCGACCGGCCCGTGGTGGCGAGCAGGGTATTGGTGCCGAGGAAGGCGGCCAGCGCAAGTACAAATGGCCACCAGCGCGGCCCGCCGAGGGTGCCGAGCACGCCGACGGCAAATCCGCTCGCGACGCCGCTGGCGGAGGCGAGGGCCATGAACGAAGTGGCACGGGTTCGTGTCTCGCGGTGGCTGGCTTCGCCGACGGCGCTGAAGATGAGCACCCAGGCGAGGGCCGTGCCCAGTGAGACGACGGCGGCGCCAACGAGGTATCCGATCGCGCTGCCGCTCACGACGACTGTCAGGATGCCGCTGGTCTGCAGGAGCGCGGAGCAGGTCGTGGAGCGCCGGAGGCCGGCGCGATCGGCGAGGCGGCCCCCGGCGATCGAGCCCGCGAGCTTGGCGATGCCGTAGAGGCCGAACCCGAAGGCGGGGTACGACTCGGGTGCCTTCAGCACGCGCAGGAGGTACGGCTGGCCGTACGAGACGACCACGACGACTGTCGCGGCGTCGAGGAGCAAGACCGCGAGCAGCGTGGCGGGAAGGATCAGCGCATGGGTGCGAGAGCGGTCCGGCGCAGCCGGCTCAGCCACCACAGTTCGCTCCCGCGTCGGTCACGGACGAGAGGTCGCCGATGCGGTAGGCAACCGTCCCGTCCGTCCCGTCGTATTCCTTCGCAGCCGCTCGGGATGTCACCAGCCGGTCGAGCAGCGACACCTCGTCGGTGTGATGCGCGTGCAGGTACTCGCCGGACAGGACGACGCGGCCGACGCGGTTCGAGTCCAGGAAGCAGGCGTAACGCTGGGCAGTGCGGAAGCTGCGATGGCCCTCGGACTCTGTGAAGAACTCACCGGCCAGTGTGGCGCCTCCGCGGAGGAACTCGATCATGCCATCCTCGTGGTTCGTCGTCGTGACGACACGGTAGACGAGCGCGGGGTCGACCGGGTGGAGCTGGAGGTACTCGGCGAAACGAGGGTGTGAGCGTTCCCAGAGCCCGGAGGGTGGCTCGAAGCTGAGGACGAGGAGGGTGAGTGCGACGCCGGCAGCGAGCAGTGGCGTCTGCCAGCGCATCGCAAGCCACGGGCGGGCGGCGAGGAGCGCGGGCAGGGCGAGCACCGTGAGCCTGAGCATGTTGTCGATGGCTGACTGCAGGACGACGTGGGCGGGCACCTCATCGAGGAGCGGGGTGCGTGCGAAGGAGTACATCGCCGGGCTCGCCAGCAGCACCGAAGCCACCACCCAGGGTGTGGCACGGAGCGGGGTCCGGCCCGTGACGATATCCAGCGCGACGCAGGCAACCAGCGCGACGAGCCCCATCATCGCGTGCGCGACGATGGCGACGACCCCGAGGGCCAGCGCGGCCCTCGGATGTCGTTCGCGGAGTGAGGCCGCGCCGCAGGCGGCGGCGCCGAAGGCCCAGACGGTGGGCAGCTGAAACTCGAGGACTATGCTCCAGAAGATGGGGTTGAGCAGGCAGACCGCCAGGAGCACGGGGCGCCGGACCGCGGGCTGCCAGCGCTGCACGCCGTAGACCAGAAAGACCGAGCCGGCGGCCATCGAGGCGGTCACGATCCAGTCGCCGAGCAGCGGGTACAGGAACGCGAGGGGAATCCAGGGGATGGCGGCGTAGGGGAACATCACGGCGTGGCCCCCCTCGAGTGTCGCGACGTGCCAGGGCCATTCGTGGCGAGTAAAGAGGGATTCGCTCAGGTACCGCACGTGGTAGTAGGACTGCGCGGCGTCGTCCGCGACGAAGTAGGGGTGCGAGAGCATCACCAGCAGCGCGGCCGCGAGCACCAGGAACGGCAGCAAGGCCAGGGTGGCGCCCGCGACGGAGCGCAGCGGCTGCGGGCAGTCTCGCCAGCAGGCGAGGCGGTACCAGGCGAGCGGCATCGCGAAGGCGTCGACGGCGGCGTCCTTGAGGCGGGTGCGCGTGCGAGCGACGGGGACCTCGATGCGGAGGTCGTTATCGACGCGGTGGCCGAGGCGAGCCAGGATCACGGCCACCTCGACCGTCTCGCTGTAGCGATAGCCACGGTAATACTGCTGGGCTTCGAGGAGCGGGCCGACGCGAAACATGCGGTAGCCGCTCTCGATGTCATGGAGCGGGGCGCCGCTGGTGAGCCGGCCGATCCAGGTCATGACGCCGTTGCCGAGGCGCTTGTATGAACCGTGGTAGGAGAGGTCGCGGTTGCCGATGACGAGGGCGTAGCCGCCCTCGATCAGGCGGTCGGCGAGGGCGTGGAGCGCCGCCGGCTCGTGCTGGCCGTCGGCGTCGATGGAGAAGGCGATGTCGTCCTCGCTGATGACGCCCTCAGCGACGAGGTCGCGCACGCGGTCCCAGCCGGCTCGCAGGGCCGCCGAGAGCCCCTGGTTGGGGGAGAGGTGCACGACCGTGCAGCGATCGCGGTCCTGTGCCCAACGATCGAGCAGGGGCCCGGTGCCGTCGGTCGAGCCGTCATCGACGACGATGACGCGGTCAACGCGGGGGTACAGGTCATCGAGGACGCCCTCGATCGTGCTCGCCTCGTCATAGGCGGGCATGACCGCGATGAGGCGCGGCCTCACGTGCGAGCGGAGGGCGGTGGCGCGCTCAGGCGGTGGCCGCGGCTACCGGCGTCCACTTCTCGACGAACCAGTCGACGGTGCGGCGCAGCCCGTCCTCGAATGAGGTGGTGGGGCGCCAGCCGAGGGCTCGTGCCGAGCGTTCCGGGGAGACGACGCGGCCCTGGTAGTCACCCGCGCGTGCCTCGGTGTGCATGATGCCGGCGCTGGTCGGGATCAGGCGGTTGATGGTCTCGGCCATCTCGAGGATGGAGACCTCGCGAGGGCCCTCGAGGTTGAAGGTGCCGGTGGCCTCGTGCCGCAGGACCTGGACGTGGGCTTCGGCGAGGTCCTCGACGTAGACGAAGTTGCGGTACTGCAGGCCGTCCCCGGCGACGGTGAGCGGCTCGCCGGCCATCGCCTTCTTGATGAAAATCGGCATCACGAGCGCCTCGCGCATGCGCGGGCCGTAGGGGATGCCGTAGCGGAGGACGGTGGTCGGCACGCCGAAGAGCTGGCTGTAGGAGTGAACGAGCATCTCGCTGGCGGCCTTCTCAGCGGTGTAGAGATGCTTCGTGCCATCGGGCCGCAGCGGCGTTTCCTCGTCCACCTCGGTGCCCGAAGCGGCCTCGTAGACCCATACCGTGGAGGCGAAGATGAGGTGCTTGTTGCCCTCGCGGCGCGCCGCCTCCAGCAGGTTGGCCGTCGCCATGACGTTCAGCTGGACCGACTCAAGGGGGGCCGCGGCGACGTCGTTCACGTTGGCCATCGCCGCGAGGTGGTAGATGGCGGAGGCGTCGCGCACGGCGAGCGCGACCTCGTCGAAGCTGGTGACATCGCACGGCCGCCAGTCCACGTCCGGGCGGTGTGGCTCGATTGCGTCGATCACCGTGACGGGGTGGCCGGCCTCGACGAGCTTGTCGACGACGTGGCTGCCGATAAATCCGGCGCCCCCGGTGACGGCGACGCGCATTTCCGTGGACGCTGAATTCATCTCGTTACCCTCCTGAGATGGTGCGTGCGAGGCTTTCGACGACGTAGCGGGCGTCGTCGGTGGTCATGCGGGCGCTCACCGGCAGGCAGACCTGCCGGGCGCAGACGTCGTCGGAGACGGGGTACGAGCCGCTGACAAAGGGCTCGAAGACGGGCTGAGCGTGGAGCGGGAACTCGTAGACCTCGCCACTCATGCCGACCTCGAAGCGCTCGCGCATCGTCGCCTTCAGAGCCGCGCGGTCGACGCCGGCGGGAAGGTAGGCGACGTACTTGTAGAAGTTGCTCGAGTCGAGGCGCTGGCAGGGGACGGCCGTGAGGTTGGTCTCGCGGGGCAGCAGGTCGTCGTACACGGCGGCGATCTGGCGGCGGCGTTCGATGAACTCGTTGAGCCGCTTCAGCTGCACGAGCCCGATGGCCGCGTGCACCTCGCTCAGGCGCCAGTTGGCGCCGAGGCGGGTGTGGAAGTTGCTGGTGAATCCGGCCTTGCCCTGGTCACGATAGACCCGAGCTTCGTCGGCGATGCGCTCGTCGTCGGTGACGATCATGCCGCCTTCGCCCGAGGTCATCACCTTCGTGGGGTAGAAGGAGTACGTAGAGGCGATGCCCCAATTGGAGGCGTCCTTGCCGTCGAGGGTCGCGCCGTGCGCGTGAGCGGCGTCGCAGATGAGCTGGATGCCGCGCGCGGCGCACTCGGTGGCCAGGCGTGGCAGCTCCGGCGAGACGATGCCGCCGATGTGCACGACAACGACTGCCTTCGTCTGCGGGGTGATACGGGAGAGGACATCGTCGACGTCGACCGCGAGGGTGTCGCGGTCCGTGTCCGCGAAGACCGGCCGGGCGCCGGCATGTACGACGGCCGCGGCGGTCGCAAAGAACGTGTTGTCGGGGACGATGACCTCGCCAGATTCGATGCCGCAGGCGCGCAGCACGATTTCGATTGCGCTGGTGCCGCTGCTGACGGCGACGGCGTGGGCGCGCCCGCAACGCTGGGCGAAGGACTCCTCGAAAGCCTGGCCGTGCTTGCCGAGGGTGAGCTGTCCGCTGCGGAGGCTGGATTCGATCAGCGATAGCGCCTCGGCGATGTCGTCATCGTTGAACACGATCGAAGCAGCTGGAACACGCATGCGGCCCCTCCCCTTGTTGGCGGGGATCGTGTCACCTGCGACGGTTGGTAGCCTGAACGAAACCTGAAGAAAACCTGAAGGCGTTATCGGCTAGCCGAGCAGCGGAAGCACGATGCGCACCGTGGTGCCCCGCGGCTCACGGGGGGCGATGGCGAGGTTGCCACCGTGGAGGCGGGCGATGCGCGAGGCGATCGCCAGGCCGAGGCCGGAGCCAGGCGGATTGAGGCGCCGGGCGCGCAGGCCGCGCCGGAACCGCTCGGTGGCGACCGCGGCTTCGTCGGGGGTGATGCCGATGCCGTCGTCGAGCACGGCGACCTCGGCACGGTCGTCCTCGCGGCGATGGGCGACGATCTCGATGGTGCCCTCGCCAGGGATGTAATGGGCGGCGTTCTCAATGACGGCGAAGAGGAGGTTGCGGATCTGCCTCGGGTCGCCGGCCATGTCGAGGTTCGGTTCGATGTCGGTCACGACGCGGGCCCCGGCGTTGAGGATCCGCGTCTCTCCGGCGAGGACCTGCAGCAGGTCCGAGAGCGAGAACGCCTCCCAGGTCGCGGTGGAGGACGAGTCCTCCCTCGAGAGAAGCAGCAGGCCGTCGAGAGTCCGGGCCATGGTCTCGCCAGCGCGGCTGATGGCCTGGAGGGCCTCCGTGCGCTCAGGGGTGTCGGCGTCGCGTTCCAGGAGCTCGGTGTTGCCTCTGATGATGGCCAGCGGCGTGCGCAGGACGTGGGAGGAATCGGCGAAGAAGGCGCGCTCGCGGCGGAGGTAGTCGTGCTGGCGACGGACCAGGTCGTGCAGAGCCGTACTGAGCTGTTCCACCTCGAGGCCGCCACCGGCCGGGGTGGCCAGCTCGCCCTCGAATCCCGCGGCAGCGGCCGCGCTGACGTTGCCAGCGAGTTGCTGGAGGGCGCGCGTCGAACGACGGGAGAGCCAGAGCGTACCGCCGACCGTGATGAGCAGACCGAGGAGGCCCGCGCCGCCGACGATGAGGAGGAGGCGCGCGATGGAGTCCTGGAACTCGGGGGCGAGGCTGCTCACGGCGATCGCGGCGACGCCGTCCTCCGCATGCTGGGAGGGCATCACCAGCACACGCGTGCTGCTCTTGTTAAACCGCGAGGTCCGGAACACCTCGTGATCCGGCGGGGCCGGATTGAGTGAGCGAGGGGCCCAGAGCGGATGTGTCGCCAGCGGCGCGGAGTAGGCGATGCGGGAGCCAGTTGCCCCGATCAGCTCGATGGAGACAGCGGCGGTCGAGAGGTCGTCGACGACGCCAGTGGGCGTGTCCTCGGGCGATGCGAGTCGTTCGTCGACCGTGTGTGCGATGCCGAGGAGGTTCGAGTCGACTGAGCGTTCGTAGATGCGGTTGACGTTGTAGACGGCGAAGAGCGCCACGGATACGAAGGTGACGAAGAACAAGGCCGTCAGCGAAAGGCTGAGGCGGGTGGACAGCCGGCGCGGCCAGCGGACCTTCATCGGAGCACGAATCCGACGCCTCGGACGGTCTGGATGAGGCGGGGCTGCCCGTTGTTCTCGAGCTTCTGGCGCAGCTTCGTCATGTGCGCATCGAGCAGGTTCTCGTCGATCGTGTCGGCGTCGGGCCAAAGGGCGGTGAACAGAGACTCGCGCGTGACGACGCGATCCGGGTTGCGCGCGACGGCGATCAGGAGCTGAAACTCCTTCGGGGTGAGCGCGACCTCGGCTTCCCCGCGCGTGACGCGGCGGCTATCGAAGTCGACGACGAGGTCTTTGTACTCGATGCGGCGCGCGCCGGCGGGCCGCCGCCGGACGAGCGCCTCGATGCGGGCGAGCAGCTCGCGCATGGCGAATGGCTTGATGACATAATCCGCGGCGCCGACACGAAACCCCTCGACACGGTCGTCGACCGTGTCGCGCGAGGTGAGCATCAAGATGGGCGCATCGCTGATCTCCTGGATCATGAAGCAGAGGTCGAGGCCGTCGACATCGGGGAGCAGGAGATCGAGGACGATGAGGTCGGGCAGCTGCGCGGAGACGGCGGCGAGGGCACTCTCACCGTCGGGGCAGGCAACGACCTCGTACCCTTCCTGGAGCAAGGCCCGCTTCAGCAGGGAGAGCAGCTCCGGGTTGTCGTCAACGATGAGGATGCGTGTGGGCACGAGCGGCATGATGGCTTCTCACGCTCGCCGTAGCGGCACGGCGAAGCGACCTCCATGAAACGTATCACGACTCCCGGCTCTCGGGCCGCACGCGCGGCGACCGCGCGCTCGCTAGTGCTTGCTCTGGCGGTTGTGCCGGCGTTTGCGCTCACTTCGGGGCCGGCACGGGCGTCCTCGATGCAGGGGGCGGCGACGAGCGCTGGCGCCGTAGCCGTAGCGATCGCGGTCCGCAGGTTGACGCGGGCGCGGGCGGGCGACGCGGTACTCGCCGGGGTTTGCGGGTTGCTCGCGATCCTGCTGTACCCCTGGGTTTCCGACCTGGCGGGGGCGACGGGGACGAGCCTGCTGTTCGGGGTCGCGGTCGGGCTGTTGCTGCCGCCCGAGCGTCTCGCGCGGAGCCTCGGAGGGTCGCTGCTGGCGGCGATCGGGCTCCTCGGGCTGCGCGCCTGGTTAGGCGAGGGCGCGCTGGAGCTCGCGAGCGGCACGCTCGTCCTCGTGGCGGCGGGGGAGCTCGGAACCGGGGAGGCGACGGGCGAGCGTGCCGCTCGCGTCGGGCTTGCGGTGCTCCTGCTGCCGTTGATGCTGCTCTCGTTCGGCTGGGTTGGGGCGAACTCGGCGCAGGCCTCGTGGTTCGGAGCGCTGGTGAGCGACGGACCCCGCGACCAGCCGTACGTCGCGTTGACCTTCGACGACGGCCCGAACGGTGACGACACGCTGCGACTCGCGGCAATCCTCGCGGCACACGATGCCAGGGGCACTTTTTTCGTCGTCGGTCGCACGGTCGAGGAGCAGCCGGAGGTCGTGCGAACGCTGATCGAGGACGGCGACCTGGTCGGCAACCATTCATACGAGCACACGCGGTGGGGCTACCTCGACCCGCGGTACCCGGAACTCGACCGCACTGAAGCCGCCATCGAGCGGGTGACCGGGCGTTGTCCCACCTACTACCGGCCTCCCCACGGCGCTCACACGCCATTCATATCAAGGCTCCTGCGCGACCGAGGCATGCACATGGTGACGTGGGAGGTGCAGGCGAACGACTGGAAAGAAACCGATGCGGCGCGGCTGGCGCGCTCGATCCTCGACCAGGTGCATCCGGGGGCCATCGTGCTGCTGCATGACGGGATCGACGGGCTGCCCGGTGCGGACCGGTCGGTGCTGATCGACGCGCTGCCGTTGATTCTCGACGGACTGCGGGAGCGAGGACTGCAACCGGTCACGCTCGACCGGCTCCTGGGCGGCCCGGGATACCTCGATCACTGCTGACGAGTGATGCGGCGGCCGGGCTCGCTCAGCCCTCGGGCGGCGGAGCGTCGTTCGAGCGGACCATTCTCGAACGCAGGTCGCGACGGGCCGCCTCGATGGCGTCGTAGATGGCATCGAAGTCGGCCTGATGGCGGCGGCGGAACATCACGGCGCTGCCGTCGCGGACGGCTTCGTCGACGCGGGCGCGCGGTCCGCCGCCGAAGTGTGTGAACTGGATGTAGCCGTGGGTGAGGAGGCCGGCGTCGCGGTACTGAATGGACGCGATGTCGCCGAGGTAGATCTCTTTGCAGCGCATCATGTCGGGATTGACGAGGGAGAGCGCGCCCTTGACCCAGATGCGCACGGTGTCGCCATCGAGCTCCACGAGCCCGTTCACGCCGTCGGCGGTGAGCTGTTCCGTCATGGTTGGCGCCTCAGGTGCCGGCCACCTCGCGGACGGGCGCATGGTAGCACCCCGGTCGAGGGCCGCGGTGACCTCGGGCTCAGCGCTCGCGGGCGGTGCGGTACCGCTCGATGAGCGCGGCGGTCGAGCTGTCGTAGGCGGTCGTTGAGGTCTCACCCCGAAGGGCGGGGAGGATCTGTCCGGCGATTTCCTTGCCCAGCTCAACCCCCCACTGGTCGAACGAATCGATGTCCCACAGCACGCCCTCGACGTAGACCCTGTGCTCGTACAGGGCGATGAGCTGGCCGAGGGCCGCGGGCGTGAGACGGTCGAGGAGGAGAACGCTCGAGGGGCGGTTGCCCTCGCTCGCCCGGTGGGGGACGAGGCGCTCAGGGACGCCGCGGTCGCGCAACTCCTCGGGAGTACGGCCGAAGGCGAGGGCGGCGGCCTGAGCGAACAGGTTGGCGGTCAACAGGTCCTGGTGCTCGCCGACGTCCTCGACAGCCCGGCGGAAGCCGATGAAGTCGACCGGGACGAGGCGTGTGCCCTGGTGCAACAGCTGGAAGAACGAGTGCTGGCTGTTCGTGCCCGGCTCACCCCAGACGACGGGGCCGGTGGGGTAAGGGATCGCTTTGCCCTCGGCGGTCACGCGCTTGCCGTTGCTCTCCATCGTGAGTTGTTGGAGATAGGCGGGGAACGAAGCGAGATACTGCGCGTACGGCATCACGCCGTGGGTCTCGACGCCGAAGCAGCCGGTGTACCAGATCGTGAGCAGCGCCATGAGCACGGGGATGTTGCGCTCGAGCGGCGCCGTCCGCACGTGCTCATCGATGGAGCGGAAGCCCTCGAGGAGTTCGCCAAACTGCCGGGCGCCGATGGCGAGCATGAGGGAGAGGCCGATGGCGGAGTCCATCGAGTAGCGACCACCGACCCAGTCCCAGAAGCCGAACATGTTCGCCGGGTCGATGCCGAAGGCGCGCACGGCGTCCTCGTTGGTCGAGACCGCCACGAAATGCCGCGAGGTGGCGGCGGGGTCGCCGAGGGCGGCGAGCAGCCAGTCGCGGGCGGTGCGGGCGTTGGTCATCGTCTCGAGGGTGGTGAATGTCTTCGAGCAGACGATGAAGAGCGTCTCGGCGGCATCCAGACCGCGGGTTGCCTCGATGAAATCAGCGCCGTCGACGTTCGAGAGGAAGCGGACGGTAAGCGCCGGGTCGGCGTAGGCACGGAGCGCCTCGTACGCCATCCGGGGGCCGAGGTCGGAGCCACCGATGCCTATGTTGACGATATTGCGTATCGGGCGGCCGGTATGGCCGCGCCACGAGCCCTCGCGAACCTGCGTCGCGAACGTGGACATACGGTCGAGCACCTCGTGGACGGCCGGGATGACGTCGACGCCGTCCACGACGATCGAGGCGGTGCGGGGGGCGCGGAGCGCGACGTGGAGGGCCGCACGGCGCTCGGTGACGTTGATGACATCGCCTCGGAACATTGCCTCGAAGCGGCCACGGACGTCGCATGCGTCGGCGAGGGCGAGCAGGAGGCGCAGCGTCTCGTCGGTGACGCGGTGCTTCGAGTAGTCGAAGGCGATGCCCTCGGCCTCGATCGTGAGCCGCGGACCTCGCGAGGGGTCTGCGGCGAACAGGTCGCGGAGGTGGAGGTCACGGACGGCCTCGTAGTGGTGGACGAGTGCCTGCCACTCGGGGCGGTCGGTGAGGAGCGGCGTCACGAGACGTTTCGCTCGGAGGCACGCGAGGCGTCGGCGGTCTGGGCGCCGAGGCGGCGGACGAAGTCGGCGAGGTCGGCGACGCGGGTGACGCCAGCGGTGAACGGCAGGCCTCGGTTGCGAGGCCAGTCACGCAGATAGATCCGCGTGGGGGAGCGCTGCGCCAGCAGCTGCACGGTACGGCCGTCGTCGTCGAGGTGCTCCGCGGCCTCGAGTTGCCTGACCATGTGGAGTTTGAAGTGCGCGCTGCGCAGCTCGGTGCTGTTCACCACGATGCGGTCGATGGAGCCCTCGAGACCATGGCGGCGTAGCCAGGGTCCGGGGTCGGTCCGGCGGCCGGTGAGGATGACGACCTCGCGAATGTCGTGGAGCTCCTCGAGGGCACGTGCCACGCCAGGCAGGGGGCGGCGGAAGTTGAAGCGGAGGTAGTCCGCGGGACGCGAGAACCAGCGCGGGGGGACGCTCGCGGGCCGTGGGGCTGCCTCGGGATCGAGGAACTCGCGGCTGATGCCGACGTTCCAGCCGAGGATGGGGCGGCAGATCACGCCATCGAAGTCGAGGGTGGTGACCGGTCGGACCGTCATACCTGGATGGGGGGCGGGGGCGGAGGCTCCGGCGGAGTACCGGGCGGCTGGGGCTGGGGGACCTCGCGCGCCGCGGCGTGCGGCTGCTCCGTGAGCCCGGCATCGCGGTGCTGCTCGAGGGCGTGATAGTACGCGTCGAGGCGGTCCTCGACGCGGCGGAACACGGAGCCCTCGGGGTAGCGCCCGTCTTCGTCTCTTGCGCCGGCGGGCACGCCAGTGAGGAGCTCGATGCCCTGCTCGATGGTCTGGACGGACCAGACGTGGAACTTGCCGGCCTCGATGGCGGCGGCGACGTCGGGGCGGAGGACGACGTTGGGGACGTTGGCCTCGGGGATCATGACTCCCTGCGTGCCGTCCAGCCCGCGTGCGCGACAGACTTCGTAGAAGCCCTCGATTTTGTGGGTGGCGCCACCGATGGGCTGAATCTCGCCACGCTGGTTCACCGAGCCGGTGACGGCGATCGACTGCGTGATGGGCACGCCGGAGAGCGCGGAGAGGATGGCGTACACCTCGGTGGAAGAGGCCGAGTCGCCATCGATATCGCCGTAGAGCTGCTCGAAGGTCAGGCTTGCGTGGAGCGAGAGGGCCTTGTCCTGACCAAAGCGGTCGGCGAGCAGGCCGCGGAGGATCGCGAAGCCTTTGTTGTGGATGCGCCCGGCCATGTCGGCCTCGCGCTCCACGTTCACGATCGTGCCGCGTCCGGCGGCCGTGACGCATGTGATACGCGACGGCCGGCCGAAGATCGTGTCGCCGAGGTCATAGACGGAGAGTGCATTGATCTGGCCGACGGCCTCGCCGGAGGTGTCGATGAACAGGGTGCCGTCGTCGATCATCATCTGGATGCGATCGCGCAGCAGCGAGGAGCGGTACTCGAGCTCCTCGAGGGCGCGTTCGACGTGTTTCGCCTCGATCATCGGGGAGCCGTCCTGGGCGGCCCAGAACTCCGACTGGCGGACGAGGTCAGTGAAGGCGCCGATGTTGGCGGACAGGCGGCGCTGGTCCTCGGCGAGTCTCGATGAGTGCTCGATCAAGCGGGCCATGGCGCCGGCGCTGACGCACCGCATGCCGCCGCTGTCGCACTGCGCGCGCGTGACCGCGGCCAGGCCGAGCATGTTGTCGCGGTTGCGCGGGAAGTCCGGTTCGAAGTCCGCCTTCACGCGGAACAGCTCTCGGAAGTCCGGGTCGAGGCGGTAGAGGGCCGAGAAGAGCGTGGAATCGCCCGTAAGGGCGACCTTGGTCTTGAGTGGCATCGCTTCGGGACGAAGGCCGCTGGTGGCAACGAGGCCGAGGGTTTCCGGCAGGGTCTCGATGGAGATGGCGCCGGCGGCAAGGGCTCGCTTCAGGCCGTCGTAGGCATTCGCGTTCTGGAGCAGGTCGCGGAGCCGCAGGATCATGAAGCCGCCGCTAGCGAGCGAGAGCGACCCCGGCTTAATCATGCGGTGGTTGGTGGTCATCGTGCCGAACTGGCCGAAGTACTCGATGCGGCCAATCAGGTTGTAGTAGGTGGGGTGGCGTTCGACGACGACCGGGGCGCCGGCGTTGGGGTCGCGTGAGACGAAGACGTTGACCTCGTAGCGGGCGAGGATCGCGTCGCGCGCCTGCTGCGGCGAGGACATCCCCGGCATCACCTGCGGCGCGGCCTGCGTACGGAAGCGTTCCTGCTCGCGGACGAGGTCTGAGCTGACGTCGATGAGGAAGCGCCGTACCTCGGCGTTCTGGCCCCAGCGCTCCATGAGCGGGGAGATGTGCCCGGCGACGGCGCTGGTGGCGACTTCGGCGTCGAGCCGCTGGAGCTGATCCTGGGCGGTGCGTTCCAGCGAGCGCATCGAAAGCATCGCCTCGCCGACGACCTGCTCGAGTTTGCGCGCCCCCTCCTGGATATCGTCCTTCTGCTGCTGCGGGAGCGCTTCGTACTCCTCGTCCGTGACGGGCTTGCCGTTGAGGAGCGGGGCGGAGGTGATCCCACTCGGGGTCATGGAGAGGGCGAAACCGCGGCGCTCCGCCTGGACGCGCAGGTCCTCGAGGAGGGTGCCCCGGCGCGTATCCAACTCGCGGCCGATGTCCTGGCGCTGGCGAGCGTAGGAATCGGAGTCGAAGGCACGCTGGAGCGCGTCGGCAGCGAGTTGGACCGCATGATCGACAGCCTCGGCGAAGGCACGGCCCTCGCCCGCGGGCAGGGATACGCCGTTCGGGCGGTCGGGATCCTCGAAGTTGTAGACGTAAACCCAGTCGGGCGGCGTCGGCAGGCTGGCGGCGCGCTGGCGCAGGAATGCCTCGACGATCGTGGCCTTGCCGATGCCCTCCGGGCCGGCGGCGTAGAGGTTGTAGCCGAGCGCGTCAACGCCGAGGGCGAACTCGATGGCGCGGACTGCGCGTTCCTGGCCGAAGACGGCGTCGAGGGGATGGAGGTCCTCGGTGCTCTTGAAGGGGAGGGCGGCGGGGTCGCAGTGGGCGGTGAGGTCCTCGACATTGACGAGGCGAGTGGCGCGGAGGTCCGTCATCGGCCGGCGGCTCCTGTTCCGTCGAGGCGGCCGAACCTGCCGCCGGGGTAGCCCGATCGTACACCGGGCGGGCCGCCGGAGCCGTGCCGGCGAGGGCCCGTGGTAGCATCGGGCGCGTTGTCCTGAGAGCGTTTGCGGGAGGAATTATGCGCGCAGCGGTGGTTACAGGCCCCGGCGGCCCCGAGGTGTTCGCGGTGCAGGAGATCGAGGATCCACAGCCGGGACCCGAGGAGGCGCTGGTCGCCGTCGAGGCGACGGCCCTGAACCGGGCGGACCTGTTGCAGCGGCGCGGTCGGTATCCAGTACCGGTGGGCATCCGGGGCGACGTGCCGGGCCTGGAAATGGCGGGGACGGTAATCGAGACCGGCGAGCGGGTGACCGCGTTCAAGCCCGGCGACCAGGTGATGGCGCTCCTCGGAGGCGGTGGCTACGCCTCGCGCGTGGCGGTGCACGAGCGGATGCTGATGCCTGTGCCGGAGGGGATGACGTTCGAGCAGGCGGCGTCGATTCCCGAGGTGTTCCTAACGGCGTTCGACGCGATGTTCCTCCAGTGCGGGCTGCAGCCGGGCGAGCGCTTCCTCGTGCACGCCGCGGGCTCCGGGGTGGGGACAGCGGCGGTCCAGATGGCCTCGGTCGTCGGCTGTGAAACCTTCGGGACCGCCGGTAGCGACGAAAAGCTCGCGAAGGCCGCGGAGCTGGGCCTGGACGTGGGTGTGAACTACCACGACGCGGACTTCGCCGAGGTGATCGCCGAGCGCACGGGCGGCCGCGGCGTGGACGTGATCCTCGACGTCATCGGGGCTGAGTACTGGGCGCGCAATCTGCAGTCGCTGGCCCCGAGAGGGCGAATGGTGATCGTCGGGACGATGAGTGGCTCGAAGCTCGAGGTCGACCTCGGCGCGCTCATGGGGAAGCGGCTGCGTGTGCACGGCACGATGCTGCGGTCGCGGTCTCTCGAGGAGAAAGCCACGCTCACTCAGGAGTTTGCGCGGCGGATGCTGCCGCTGTTCGCTTCGGGGCGGCTGGTCCCGGTCATCGATGCGGTGTATCCGCTCGAGGAAGTGGCGGAGGCACATCGACACATGGAGGCGAACGCGAACTTCGGGAAGATCGTGCTGCAGGTGGGGGATGGCGACTGACCATAACGGAAGCGGGAAAAAATAGTCGCCGCGCATCTAGGCGTGGAGTCCCCCGATGTGTATAAAGGGGAACGAGAATTACGGTCAGCATCGAGAGTCCCCTCATCCGACCCCTGGGCGGGGCGAACAGAGGACTTAGTGGAAAGGACGTGAGGATGGACCTGGGACTGACTGAGACGCAGGAGCTGCTCAAGAACGCAGCGCGTGAGTTCCTCGAGAACGAGTGCCCCGAGTCGCACGTTCGCGAGATGGAAGAGGACCCGCAGGGGTACTCGCCGCAGCTGTGGAACAAGATGGCGGAGCAGGGCTGGCAGGGGCTGATGATCCCCGAGCAGTACGGCGGCGCCGGCCTCGACTTCCTCGACCTGTGTGTGCTGCTCGAGGAGTTCGGGCGCGCGCTGGTGCCCGGCCCGTTCCTTTCGACCGTCCTCGGCGGCGTGGTGCCGCTGCTCGTCGCCGGCTCCGAGGAGCAGAAGCAGGCGTGCCTGCCGCTGATCGCCTCGGGTGAGGCGATCTTCACGCTGGCGCTGACCGAGCCCTCGGCCCGGTTCGACGAGCAGGGCGTGCAGGCGCAGGCCACCGTGTCCGGCAACCAGGTCACGATCAGCGGCACGAAGCTGTTCGTCCCGGACGCGAACGTCGCGACGCACATGGTCGTGGCGGCCCGCTCCGCGGGTGGCGTCACGCTGGCCATCGTCCCGACGAACCAGGCGGGCGTGCAGGTGCGGCAGCTGCTGACTATCGCGCGCGACAAGCAGTGCGAGGTTGTGCTGAACAACGCGACCGGCGAGCTCCTCGGCCAGGAAGGCCAGGGCTGGGCGGCCGTGCAGGAGATCCTGAACCGCTACGCGGTCGGCGAGTGCGCGTACCTCGTCGGGCTGGCGCAGATGGACTTCGAGATTTCCGTGGACTACGCCAAGGAGCGCGTGCAGTTCGGCCGCCCGATCGGCTCGTTCCAGGCGATCCAGCACAAGTGCGCCGACATGGTCACCGACGTGGACGGCTCGCGGTTCATCATGTACAAGGCCGCCTGGTCGCTGAACACCGACCAGAGCGACCAGCAGATGGCCGTGAACATGGCGAAGGCGTGGACGTCCGAGGCGACTCGGCGCGTGGTCGCGCACGGCCAGCAGATCCACGGTGGTATCGGCTTCACCAAGGACTACAAGATCCAGCTGTTCTACCGCCGCCAGAAGCGCTCTGAGCTGGCGTGGGGCGACGGCGACCACCACCGCGAGTTGGTGGCGCAGCAGCTCGGCATCTAGTTCCAGGTCCGAGTCCCGAACACAAGAGGCCGCCCGCAAGGGCGGCCTCTTCGTTCAAAGCCCAGCAGGGTGGCCTCCGAGCCTGACCGTTGGGGTGCGGCTACTCGGGGATAACGGCGACGGCGTCGATCTCGACGAGGAAGGCGGGATTCGCGAGCGCGGAGACGAACAGCCCGGTGATCGCAGGCGGGTTTGGCCTGGTGCCCCACTCCTGCTGAAACACCGCGAACCCGGGCGCGAGCGGCTGCCCGGCGACGATGTAGATTGTCCACTTCACCACGTGCTCAATCCCGCCGCCTGCCGCTCCCAGCACCCGCTTGAGGTTCGCGAACGCCTGACGCGTCTGCGTCTCGATGTCCTCACCCACGATGTGACCGGCGGCGTCGACGGCGTTCTGGCCGCCCACGTAGACCGTGCGAGACGGTCCCGAAACCACGACGGCCTGACTGAAGGCCGGGTTGTGGTGCATGCCCTCGGGGTTCAGGTGTTCGACCGGCGCCATGATCTGCCTCCTCGCGACGCGCAATCGAGGATAGGCGATGCGTCGCGGTCGAGGAGCGGTACGGTCTCGCTAGCGGTTGACAGCGCCGCTGAGTACGACGAGCGGGCCGATCGTGGTGGCGCCGCCCGCGGGGACGACCGAGACGGACACGCGCAGGGGGACGCCCATGTTGCTCGCGGGGCGAACGACCTTCTGCGCGCCGCCCCGTTCGTCGGGGAGGAAGGTGCCGGCGGAGACGAGCGAGGCGCCGTCATCGACCCAGACCTGGTAGACGCTGTCGAGCGGAAGGTCGGGCAGGCTGCGTGCAATGAGGACGCCCGCGCCGGCCGCGCCACTCCAGAGGAAGCGCGCGCCGGCCCCGTGGCCGGCAGAGGTGGCGTCGAGATCACTGATCTGGGCGCGCGGGTCGGCGCTGATCGCGATCACGGTCTCCTGGTCGGCGACCGCGGTCTGGAGCTGCTGCCGGAGGTCCTCGGACGCCTGCATGCTGACGCCGGCCGAGGCGAGCTGCTGAATCTGCTTCGCGCTGGCCTCGACGACGGCGGCGATGGTGGCGTTGTTTTCGGCCTGGCGGTCGATGGTGCGCTGCAAGTTGACGCCCCACATCAGGACGAGTCCGGCAGCGATGGCGGCGGCCGCGGCCGCGAACGGCTTCCAGGAGCGCAGCCAGCCGCCTCGGTCGGGGCCGGCGAGGTTGGCGCGGCGCGCCGCGCGCAACACGCGCTCGCGCAGCGAGGGGTCGGCGCGGCGAAGGGGAGCGCTGACAGCGATCAGGTCGACCATCTCGTGGTAGGCGGCGAGGTCGGCCGCGGCCGCGCTGTCGCTGCGCACGAGCTGTTCTACGGCCGCGGCGTCCGGGGCGCTGAGGGTGCCGAGCGCGTAGGCGGCGAGCAGCTCCTCGCGTTCCTCGGGAGTCATCGGGATGACTCCTGCTGGAAGTCGTTGAGCTCGGCGCGCAGCTTGTTCATCGCGAGCCGGACGCGCGTCTTCACGGTGCCCAGGGGGAGTCCGGTGCGCTCCGCGATCTCGACCTGTGTGAGGCCGCTGAAGTAGCCGAGCTCGATGACCTGGCGCTGAGCCGGTGGGAGGCTCTGCATGGCGGCGCGCACCTTCCAACGCAGTTCGGTCAGGACGAGCGCGAGTTGCGGGTCGTCCCCGCCGTCGGTGTCGCTTCGGTCTGGCAGCGGATCGTCCGCGGTGTCCTCGGTGCGGGCGCGTCGAGCGAGCTTGCGACGCTCATCGATGGCGCGGTTGCGGGTCACCGACATGAGCCAGCTGAGGAGCCGGCCGCGGCTAGGGTCGAACGACTGCGGCCGCCGCCAGAGACGAAGGAACACCTCCTGCGTGACGTCCTCGGCGAGCTGGCGGTCGTAGAGGACACGCAGGCTCACCGAGTACACGAGGGTCGAGTAGCGGTCGTACAGGACCTCGAGGGCGGAGATGTCGCCAGCGGTGAGGCTCGCGATCAGCTCGTCATCGGTCGCGTCGAGCCGCTCTACTCGTGATACGTTCGGGAAGCGAGCACGGATTGGCAGTGGTTCAGGGTCAGCCAAGGGATGCCCCCCATCCCCCAGGCGCCGAGTGGAAGCGGTGATTCTAGTCTACGACTGACGTGATGGTCTAGGGTCCGGGGTCAGAGGGTGATCCCCGTCGCGAACAGGAGCCCGCGGGCGAGCACCTCGCCAGCCAGGACCGCGCCGGTGGCGATGTACAGCAGGCCGGTGGCGGACATCATGCCTCGGATGCTCGCGGCCTTCCAGGCGAGGACGGAGAGGAAGAGGGGGAACAGGAGCCCGACCGCGACGCGCAGCCAGAAGGCCGGGTTCGCGCCGAGCGAGACGCCGAAGGCGGACTCGGTGAGCGGCACCTCGCGGACCGGTGCGATCACACCCACGACGAGCAACACGAGCTGGAGCCCCAACGCGCCGACGACGAGCAGTGACATCTGCTCGAGCGGCTCCTTCGGGAGGCCAGAGTTCGTGAGATACCAGTGGCCCCAGGACATCGCCATGAGCGAGCCGCCGAGGGCGAGCGCCGCCGCGAGCATGCTCGCAATGACGCCCGGGAACGACCACGCGGGAGGGGCGACGAGGCCGGCGAGCAGTACCAGGACGACGACCCCGACCGCGATGCCGGCAGCGCCGAGCATCAGTCCAACGTCGCGGCGCCCGGCGAAGGCCGCGACCATGAACGCCGCGCTCGTCACGAGGAACATGACGAGGCTCCAGCGGAACGGATCGAACCAGCCAGTGCTGAAGAAGTAGCCATCGATCTCCGCCTCGACGCGTACGCCGAAGGCGACCAAGAGCGCGAGCAACGCCGTCGGAACGACGACCATCGCACCCATCTGGACATAACCTCGCGTGACCATGCGGCGCTGGTCGAAGAAGACGGTCACGGCGAGTGAGCCGACTGCAAGTTCGACCAGCAGGATCAACAGGGTGTAGGGGAGGGAATCGGCGCTCACGGGAGTCCGGATCGTAGAGAGCCTGTCGCGGGTGGTCAACGCACGGGAGGCGTGTCAGGCGGGGTGGACAGTTCGGCGTTGACAGGCCGGGCGAACGGCGATCACGATGCAGGTATGCCTTATCTGACCCGGCAGTACGGCTCGAATGCCCGCTGGCTGACCAAGGCCCTGCGCGAGGTCCCGCATGAGATTCACGAGCTGCTGACGAGCATGGATGAGAGCGAGCTGCGCTGGCGGCCGGAAGATGGCGACTGGTGCGCCAAGGAGGTGGCGGCCTTCCTGCTCGAAAGCGAGCGGGAGGACCTGCGGGCGGTCGAGGCGATTTTGCGGCGGGACGGCGCCCCAATCGAGGAGCGGCGGGCGTACCTCGCGCCGGGTGAGCACGACTACCTCGATGAGTCGATCGACGAGCTGGTATGGGACTTCATGACGGAACGGGAGTCGCTGCTCTGGTCCCTCGAGTGGAGCGATGCCTGGGAGCATGCGGGCGAGCACCCGTATCGCGGTCGGGTGCCGCTGCTGCAGTACCTGCACGAGATCAACGAACGCGACCTCGAGGCGGCCTGGCTCCTGCGGAAGCTGCAGGAGGCGCTCGGCGCGGGCGCCGTCCGACGCCGGTAGCGCGACTACAGCGCGTACGTCCGCTGGCTTTATACTTACAGGTACTGTCCAACCGGCTGCCGCACCCGCAGAGGAACGCATGGTCCGCGCCGTTATCGCGTGTCCAGGCAGCCAGCCAGAGGTCCGAGTGACTCCGTGGTAACCGTCCCGGCACTCCCGGAAATCGCGGCGCAGGTCGCCGGGATCCGTGCGCGCGCAGGGTCGGGTTGTTTCCTCGGCATCCGTCTGCCTTCCTCGTTCAACCCGGTCGACCTGCTGCACGACGTGGTCGCGAACCAGGTGGTGGCGTCGTACGAGCGACCCGACGGCGGGCTCGCGCTCGTCGCGGTGGGTGAGGCGGGGCGGGCCGACGCACAGCCAGGCGAGGTGCCCCAGGCAGTGCGCGAGCAGGTGCGCGCTCTGCTTCGCGCAGAGGTCGTGAGCGAGGCGCCGGAACTGCGTCCGCGTCTGCTCGGCGGGTTCGCCTTCGACGTCGCGCATGCGCCAACCGGGCCGTGGGCTGGATTCGCGGCCGGCTCGCTGGTCCTGCCGAGGCTGCTGTTCGTACGTGACGGCGGCGTCACGGGCGTGGTCGTCGCCCCGGGCGTCGAACCGGCCGAGATCGAGGCACTCGGCCTGAAGGGCCGGAGCGACGAGCGCTGTCTGGCCGAGGTGCGCGTGGCGCGCGACATCGACCGGGCCGGATGGCTGTCCGCCGTGAGCGAGGTGGCCGCCGACATCCGGGCCGGCCGCTACGAGAAGGTAGTCCTGGCGGCCAGCCGGGAGATCGAGGCTGAGTCGAGCCTCGACGTGGGCGGTACGCTGGAGCGGCTCCGTGCCGGGTATGCGCACTGCCATCTGTTTACGGTGAGCGGCGGGGGCGCGACGTTCCTCGGAGCGACGCCGGAGCTGCTCGTGAGCCTGCGTGGCGGCGTTGTGTCGGCGCTCGGCCTCGCCGGCTCGGCGCCCCGTGGTCAGAGCACGGCGGACGACGAGCGGCTGGGCGAGGAACTGCTCTCGAGCCGCAAGAACCGCGTCGAGCACGAGATCGTCGTGCGGACGCTGCGTGACGACCTGGCGCCGGTGACGACGGACCTCGAGGCGGCCGACGAGCCGGGACTGCTGCGGCTCCCGAACATCCAGCACCTTGCGACGGACGTGTCCGGGCGCGCGCGCGCGGGTGTCGACATTCTCGAACTCGTCGGGCGGCTGCATCCTCGTCCGGCGGTGTGCGGATGGCCGACCGAGACGGCGATCGAGGTGATCCGCCGGCACGAGACGTTCGATCGGGGGTGGTACGCCGGTCCGGTCGGGTGGATGGATGCGTCCGGGGAGGGGGAGTTCGCGGTCGCGCTGCGCTCGGCGCTGGTGCGAGGGCGGCGTGCGTGGCTCTTCGCCGGCGCAGGGATCATGGGCGACTCGGCGCCCGAGGCAGAGCTGGCCGAGATCGAGTGGAAGTTCACGCCCCTCAGCGTCGCGCTCGGCGGCGCCGGGGTGAGCCGCTAGGCCCATCGTGCCGCCTACGTCCGCCGCCTACACCGAGCAGGCCGTCCGCGTGTTCACTCGCCAGTTGCGGCGGAGCGGCGTCGAGCACGTCGTCATCGCGCCCGGATCGAGGTCGACGCCGCTGACGCTGGCGTTCGCGCGTGACGAGCAGTTCCGGTGCTGGCTGCACCTCGATGAGCGGTCGGCAGGGTATTTCGCGCTCGGTCTCGCCCGGCAGCTGCGGGCTCCAGTGGCGCTTGTCTGCACCTCGGGCACGGCGGCGGCGAACTTCATGCCCGCGGTGATCGAGGCGTACCTCTCGCGGGTGCCGCTCGTGGTGCTGACGGCCGACCGGCCGCCCGAGCTGTATGACGTGGGGGCAAACCAGACGATCGACCAGGCGCGGCTGTACGGCACGCACGTGAAGTGGACGGCCTCGACGCCCATCGCGGACGGCAGCGAGCCGCTGCTGCGGCACACCGCCACGACGGCGGCGCGCGCGGTGGCGAACGCGACGAGCGCGCCGGCCGGGCCGGTGCACGTCAACGTGCCGTTCCGCGAGCCGCTGCTGGATGGTTCGCCGCCGCTGTCGCTGCCGGACGGTGAGGGGCTCGCCGTCGCCCCGGCTGACGCCGGCCGGCCCTCGGGCGACGTGCTGGCGCGGCTGATCCCGCTCTGCCTCGGGCGGGGGATTGTCGTGTGCGGGCCGGAGGCATACGGGCTGCCCGCCGAAGCGATCACCGACCTCGCACGGCTGCTCGGGTGGCCCGTGCTCGCCGACCCACTGTCCGGTCTGCGCGCGGGACGGCACCGGCAGGGGCACATCGTCGAGGCGTACGAGGCATTGCTGCGCGTGCCGGAGTTCGTGCAGGCGGCGCGCCCAGAGGTCGTACTGCGGTTCGGGGCGATGCCGACCTCGAAGCCGCTCATGCAGTACCTCGCGGGCCTGACCGAGGCGACGCAGGTGGTTGTCGACGTGGCCGGCGGCTGGCGGGACGCCGACGCGAATGGGTCCATCTTCGTGCAGTCCGACCCGGGGGTGTTCTGCGCTCTCCTCGGCGCGGCCATCGCACGCCGGCGACCGAGCACGGGCACCGGCGCCGCGGACGACCCGATGCGCGGCGCCGCACCTCCGCCGGACCGCGACTGGGCGGACCTCTGGCTGAACGCGAACCTCGCGACACGGCTGGCGCTGCGCGAGGCGGTCGACGCCATCGAGGAGCCATTCGAGGGGCGCGTACCGGTGGAGCTGGCCTCGGTGCTGCCCGCCGGATCGACGCTGGTGGTCGGGAACTCGATGCCCGTGCGCGACATGGATGCGTTTTTCCCGCTGGTACCTCGGGACGTGCGGGTGGTGGGGACGCGGGGCGCATCCGGGATCGATGGCGTCGTCTCGACGGCGGCGGGCGCAGCGGCGGCCGGGACGGGACCGGTGGTGCTGACGATCGGCGACCTCTCCTTCTTCCATGACCTGAACGGGCTGTGGGCGCTGAAACGGCACGGGCTGTCGCTAACGGTCCTGCTCGTCAACAACGATGGCGGAGGCATCTTTCACTTCCTGCCGCAGGCCGAGGCCGCCCCGGACCAGTTCGAGCCGTGGTTCGGCACGCCGCACGGGCTCGACTTCCGGCCCGCAGTGGAGATGCACGGCGGGCACTTCGAGACGGTGGAGGGGACGCGCGGCTGGGAGACGCAGCTGCGCACGGCGCTCGGGCGCGCAGGGTTGACCGTGCTGCAGCTGCGGACGGAGCGACAGCGCAACGTGCAGCTGCACCGGCAGGTCTGGGCGCACGTCGCGCGGGCGGTGCATGCCTCGCTCGAGGCGTCGCGAGCCGCGGGCGTGCTGCCGTGACGCGTGTCGACGTTGGAGGCGTATTCCTGAACCTCGAGGTGGCCGGAAGCGGGCCGCCCGTCGTGCTGCTGCACGGCTTCACGGGATCGGCCGCCGGCTGGCGCGAGACGGTGGAGGCGCTTGGGACCGCCTATACGACGGTCGCCATCGACATCATCGGCCACGGCAAGTCCGATGCTCCGACGGCGCTCGACCACTACCGCATGGAGCAGTGCGTGGACGACCTCGTGCGGGCGGTACGCCTCGCGGGATACGAGCGCGCGACGTGGTTCGGCTACTCGATGGGGGCGCGGACGGCCCTGCAGGTGGCGGCGCGGCGTCCCGAGGCGGTAGGCGCGCTCATCCTCGAAAGCGGGAGCCCGGGGCTCGCCACGGCCGAGGAACGCGAGGCTCGTGTGCGGTCGGATGAGGCGCTTGCCGAGCGCATCGAACGCGATGGCGTCGAGGCGTTCGTCGCCTACTGGGAGGCGATCCCCCTGTTCTCGACCCAGTCCGTCGAGCTGCGCGATCGGCTGAGGCTGGGCCGCGTCGCCTCGACAGTGACGGGGCTGGCTCACTCACTGCGGGGGATGGGGACAGGCGCGCAGCGCGCACTGCACGAGGAGCTGGGCCGAGTGGATGTGCCCGTGCTGATCGTGACCGGCGAGCTGGACACGAAGTTCGTCGAGATTGGCCGCGAGATGGCGCGTGTGCTGCCGGACGCTACGATGCAGGTGGTGGAGGGCGCGGGTCACGCCGCGCACCTCGAGCGCCCGCAGGCTGTGCACTCTGTCGTACTCGACTTTCTTCGGGGCGTGCACGAGTCCAGGGGCATCGTGAGCGGCGACACGACGAGGGTCTGAGATGACGATCGGCCAGGGACGATGACGGAGGCTGTGCCGGCGAATCCGAGCGCGCTGCGCACGTGGATCCTCGCGATCCGCCCCCCGACACTGACGGCCGCCGTGGCGCCGGTCATCGTCGGGTCCGCGGTTGCGGTGCGCGAGCATGCGTTCTCGGCCGGGCCGGCGCTCGCGGCGCTGATCGGAGCGCTGGCGATCCAGGCGGGCGCAAACCTCGCGAACGACCTTTCGGATTTCCGCCGGGGGGCGGACACGATCCATCGCCTCGGGCCGCCGAGGGTGACGCAGCGCGGGCTGCTGTCCGAGCGCCAGGTCGCGGGCGGCGTGGTCGCGGTCTTCCTCTTCGCCACGTTGATGGGGCTGTACCTGACGTGGGTGGCGGGGTGGGCGGTGATCGCGATCGGCCTCGCCTCGATGGCGGCGGCGGTCGCCTACACCGGCGGGCCGTGGCCGTTCGGCTACCGGGCGCTTGGCGAGCTGTTCACGTTCCTGTTCTTCGGCGTCGTCGCGGTTGTGGGCACGTACTACGTGCAGGCGCAGGAGCTAACTGCCTCGGCGCTCGCGGCGTCCGTGCCTGTCGGGTTCACCGTGACCGCGATCCTGGTCGTCAACAACGTCCGCGACATCGACACAGACCGCATGGCGGGGAAGCGGACGCTGGCCGTCGTGCTGGGGCGCGAGCGTGCGCGCATCTTCTTCGTCGCGATCGTCGCGGGAGCGTACCTCGCCGCCGCGGCACTCTGGGTGTTCGGCGGCTTCCCGTGGTGGACGCTGCTGGCCTGGTTGAGCGCCCCGCTCGCGGTCGCCCCTGCCGAGGCTGTGCTGTCGCGGGTCGACGGGCCCTCGCTGAACCTCGCGCTGAAGGCGACGGCACGCCTCCACCTCGTGTTCGCGCTGCTGTTGTCGGTCGGCCTGGCAGCGAGCCGGGTCACCGGGGCGTAAGAGCCCGATGAGCGCCGGGCGTCCGGCGCGCCTCCTCGTGGTGCGCTGGCGCCCGTTTCGGCTGCCCCTGCGGCACCGCTTCGAGGCCGCCCACGGCGCGCTCGCCGACCGCCTCGGTGTGCTGATCGAACTCCATTCGTCCGATGGGCTGATCGGGATCGGCGAGGCGTCTCCGATGCCGTCGCTTGGGGACGGCACGGTCGAGGACGTCCTCGCGATGCTCGAAGCGCACGCGGGAGCGATCGTGCGGACGCCCGACGACGTGCTGGCTGCGCTTATGGGCGGAGCCGGCGTTGTCCCCACGATCCTCGGAGGGGGCAGCGGCCGAGCCGGCGACGCCGGGATAGGGCCGGGGGCGGCCGCGCTCGCCTGTGGCCTCGACACGGCGCTGCTCGACCTCGAGGGGCAGCGGCGAGGGGTACCGGTGGCTCGTCTGCTCGCGGACCGCGTCGGTCGGTCGGTCTCGGTGAACGCCGTTGTCGGAAGCGGGGATGTCGAAGCGACCGTGCGCTTCGCCGCTGAGGCCGTCACGTCCGGCTACGGGGTGCTGAAGTTCAAGGTCGGGGCGGGTGACCTCGATGCGGACGTCGCGCGGATCGAGGCGGTGCGGCGCGCCAACCCGGCTGTCCGTATCCGCCTCGACGCGAATGGAGCGTGGACCGAAGCACAGGCTGTGGCTGCGCTCGAGGCATTCGCGCCCCTCGATGTGGAGCTGATCGAGCAGCCGGTGCGTGCCCCGGCGGTGCGGGCGCTGGGGAAGCTGCGGCGGAAGCGGCTTACGAGGGTCGCGGCGGACGAAGCGCTGAGCGTCCCCGGCGTCGTCGAGGCAATCGTCGACCAGGGCGCCGCGGACTACCTCGTGCTGAAGCCGATGCGACTGGGCGGGATACGCCGGAGCCTTGACCTGGCGCAGCTCGGGGTAGCGGCGAGCATCCCGTCGTTCGTTACGACGACCTTCGATTCGAGCATCGGGACGGCCGCGGCGCTGCAGCTGGCGGCGGCGCTCGGGGCCGGGCGGCCAGCGGACGGGCTCTCGACGGCCGACCACCTCGCGGCCGACCTGGTCGCCCGGCCGTTGCGTCCGCGGCACGGGCGGCTACGGCTTCCCTCACGCCCGGGCCTCGGCGTGACGGTGAGCACCGCCGCGCTGGAGCGCCTCGCGACGGGGCCCTGGCGCGAGGCGCGTGCCGGGCGGCGTTGACGCTGTTCGAGGGCGCTCGCGAGAATGAGAAGCGCGCATCGCGCATAGCCACCCGACGACCAGCGGGCAGGACACGATCATCAGCGAGACGACCGCCATCGACGCCACCGACCCCTCTTCAGCCGCCCCGGATGCGGGGCGCTGGTATATGGACCTGCACTCGCATTCCGCCGACGCCTCGGATGACGCCGGGGGGACGGTCGAGGGGTACCTCAAATGGATCGTGGCGCGCCGCAAGCGTGGCTTCCGCATCCATGGGTTCGTGCTCACGGAGCACCGCGAGTTCGACCCGACGGTGGATTACTCGGCGCTGGCGGAGCAGTACGGCGTGACGGTCTTGCGGGGCGCGGAGCTGGAGACCGACATCGGGCACGTGCTCGTGTATGGAGTCAGCCCGGAGCTGGCGAAGCGGTTCGACTTCTCCTCGGTGGCGTTGCCGCACCGGGAGTTGTTCGAGGTGGCGCGTGACACGGGTGGATTCGCGGTGGGCGCGCACGCCGGGCGGCCGCGTATCGGCCTCGCGCACCACGTGCACGAGCGCGGCCTGACGCCGGACGGCATTGAGGTGATCGAGCAGTTAAACGGCGGAAGCTCCTCGGAAGAAAACGGGCGGGCGCTCGAGCTGGCGGAGGAATACGGGTTCCGCTGTGTCGGGGGGTCCGACGCGCACTTCGTGAGCGCGATCGGGCGCTGCCTGACGGCGTTCCGCCGGCCGATCACCTCGATCCAGGCGCTCGTGGAGGAGCTGGCCGGGGGCGATTACTTCCCGGTGACCGTCGAGCAGACGCAACGCGTGGACGCGGGGTAGTGGACGACGCGGATGCCGAGTTCGAGTACGACCGGGACATCCTCGGCGTCGAGTTCGAGGTCGGGCAGGCGACGATCACAAAGGAGCACATCGCTCGCTACTGCGCGGCAGTGGGCGAGACCAATCCGCTCTACCTCGATGACGCGGCTGCGGCGGAGGGGCCGTACGGGGCAATCATCGCGCCACCGAGCATGCTGAGCGGGCTCCTGATGGAGCCGCGGCCCGACCCCGACGTGCGGTTCGGAAACACCTCGTATGCGGCCGGGACGAAGTTCGAATACTACGAGCCGGTGCGAGCAGGGGACACGATCCACGTGTCAGCGCTGGTGAAAGAGGTGTACGCGAAGACCGGCCGCTCCGGCACGATGGTGTTCGCCGTGTACCAGTCCCGCTATCGCAATCAGCGGGACGAGCCGGTAGCGTTCGAGGAGTTCGCGCGGGTCTTCCGGCAGGCGTAGATGGATCAGCGGTACTTCGAGGACGTCGAGCCCGGCGATGAGATCGAGACGCCATGGGATGCGACGCCGGAAGCGGTGGCGGAGTTCATGGCCACCCGCCGCCTTGCCTCCGGGTTGCCGGAGATCGAGGATGGGCCCGAGCGGGTGCGACCGGGCTTCGAGCGGCCGATCGTCCCGGGTTCGATGAGTCTCGCGGTGCTGAGCCGCCTCGTGACCGATTGGATGGGATCGCGCGGACGGCTGCGCAGCATCTCGGCGAGCTACCGGCGGCCTGTATACCGCGACGACCAACTACGCGCGCTCGCTCTGGTGACGGACACCGAGAAGCAAGCGGAGGGCGGCGGCCTCGTGAAGCTCGACGTGTACATCGAGAACGAGCGCGGCGAGCGGCCGCTCCAGGGTGTCGCCGTGGTGGAGCTGCCGCTGCGCCCGTAGCTACCGACGTTGTTCGCTTCGTGGGAGGCGTCCTGACCGCCTCTTGAGATGGTCGATCCCGGCGCCGTTCGCGCGTCGTTCCCATGACGGCTCCACAAGACTGACACTTGACCGTTGACAATCGCAATGTGAATGAACAATCATTCACGGTCATGAATGAACGTTCATTTCTGGATCGCGAGATGCGAGGGGCGGCATGAGCCGGATGCCGGGCGCATACCTCGAGGCGCGGACGACCGAGATCCGGGACGCCGCGATGCGTGTGTTCGTGCGCAAGGGGATCAACGCCGCCACGATGCAGGACATCGCTTCCGAGGCCGGCATGAGCGCGGGGGCGATCTACCGCTACTTCGAGAGCAAGGATCAGCTCGTTCAGGCGGTCTTCGAGTACTGCCGTGAGGAGAACCGGGCGCTCTTTGAGGATAGACGCCCGGAGGGAGCGTCGCTGCTCGAGGCGTTCGTGGGAGTGGGCCGCACGGTCTGGGACGAGTTCGGGGAGCCGGGCGCACGCGACCGTTTCGCGGTACGGCTGGCGGCGACGCTGGCGGGGAGCCGCGAGGACGACCCGCTTGGCGGCGAAATGCGGCGCATGCACACGGACGTGCTGGATCGGATCGAGTCGTTCGTGCGGCAGATCCAGGATGCGGGTGAGCTGCGACGTGACATCGACCCGCACGCGCTCGCGCTGACGATCCTGTCGGCGGTGCAGGGCCTGCGGATGTTGTTCGTTGAGTTCGACGAGCAGATCGAGACGGAGGGCGTATTGGAGATTCTCAACCGGATGCTGCGCGGCTTCATGCCTGTTCGGGAGGAGAACTAGGGATGGCATCGCCGTTGTCTACCGGTGGTCTGGCGCGGGCGGCTGCTCGCAAGCCATGGCTCACTATTGCGATCTGGGCCGTCATCCTCGTCGCCGGCATGGGTATCGCCGGCGCCGGGTTGAGCGGCGTGCTGACACAGGAACAGAAGATCACGAGCAAGCCGGAGTCGGTACAGGCCGAGGACGCGCTCG
>JAIBBD010000028.1 GCA_019694855.1 Dehalococcoidia bacterium | reverse complement strand
GCCGTCCGCCGCATCCGCGACGACATTCGAAGGCGTGTCGAGGCGCTGCTCGCCGAGCTGCTGCCTGCTGACGCCACGGCCGCGATCGAGGAGGATCGGCCTCGATGATGCTGCACTCTCCTGAAGCTCGCGCCTACGTCGCCGAAGCGCTCGGCACCTACCTGCTCGTGTTCGCCGGCCCGGGCGCCGTCGTCATCAACGCCGTCTCCGAGGGCGGCGTCGGCTCGCTCGGCATCAGCCTGAGCTTCGGGCTCGTCGTCATGATCGTGATCTTCGCGCTCGGCCACATCTCGGGGGCGCACATCAACCCGGCCGTCACGCTCGCCTTCGCCACCTTCGGCTCGTTCCCCTGGCGGCACGTCCCCGCCTACTTCGTGGCGCAGCTCCTGGGCGCCACGGCCGCCGCGTTCACACTCCGCGCGCTGTTCGGCAACGAGGCCAGCCTCGGCAGCACCGTACCGAGCGACGGCGCCGGCCAGGCGCTCGCCCTCGAGGCGATCATCACCTTCTTCCTCATGTTCGTGATCGTCGCGGTTGCCACCGATGAGCGCGCCGTGCCGGGCGCGGCCGCGGTCGCAATTGGCGGGTACGTCGCGCTCGTCGCGACCTTTGCCGGCCCGATAGCCGGAGCCTCGATGAACCCCGCGCGCTCCTTCGGCCCCGCGCTGGCCTCCGGCGCCTGGACCGACCACTGGGTGTACTGGGCCGGCCCCGTCGCCGGCGCGCTCCTCGGCGCGGCCGCCTATCGCTGGCTGCGTCACGGTTCGCCGCCCGCGATGGAGCCCGCCGGCGTGGTCGAGCCCGAGCTCCTGCGCGCCGAGGCGTAGCGCGTCCGGCGCCGGACAAACGAACGGGGCGCCTCGCTGGCGCCCCTTCGTTGAAGCCCGAAGGCGCTACTTGTCGAGCCAGGCGTTCTCCACCTGGCTGCCCCAGTTGTAGTACGAACTGTTGCCGTTCGGCGACGACTGGCCCCAGCGCACGCCACGCAGCGAGGCGGCCATCACCTCGTAGGTGAAGCCGTTCGGCAGCGGCGGCCGGTACATCATGTCCAGGTCGCGGTCCCAGATCTTCTTCCAGATCTCGCGCCGCGCCGCCGGGTCGAGCGTCGTCTGCTGCTGCTCCGCCCACGTGTCGATCTGCGAGTCGCTCATCCGCCAGCGGTTGCCCGGCGACTTCGAGAACACCTGGCCGTAGAACCAGTTGTCCGCGTCGAAGCCGGACGTGCCCCAGCCCGACATCGTCGCGTCCGCAAGCTTGCTGCCGACCCACTGCGAGTTGAACTCGGTGTAATCGACCTTGCCGCCGGACACGTTGATGCCGACCGCCTGCAGCATCGGCACCGCCACCTCGACCGTCTTGTCGTTCGCGCCGCTGTAGGCGTAGTAGCTCTGCTTCATCTGCAGCTTGTCGGCGCCCGCCGCTGACAGCAGCGCCTTCGACTCGTCCGGCGCGTACTTCATCCACTTGCCGAGCCCGCCCGACTCGATCGTCGGCTCCTTATCGAGGACGTACGTCCACGGGATGATGTTGACCGCCTTGCCCAGGCCTTCCGCCACCAGCTGCACCAGCTGCTGCCGGTTGAGCGCCATCGAGATCGCCCGCCGCACGCGCTCGTCCTGGTACTTCGGGTCGGTGAGGTTCAGCGCCAGCGTGAAGGTCACGTACGTCAGCGGGATCATGTTGATCTGGATGTCCGGCATTGACTTCTTGAGGTTGTCGACCTCGCTCGGCGCCGCCACCGGCGAGTAGGCGTACTCCACCTGCCCCGTGCGGAACGCCGCGAGGCGGGCGGCCAGGTCCGGCATGATGCGGAACTCGAACCCGTCGAGGAGCACCTTGCGCTGGAAGTAGTCCGGGTTCTTCGTGAAGGTGACCTTCTGACCGGCGGTCGCTTCCTGGAGGATCATCGGCCCGGTGCCGATCACCTTCTTCTGGATGTCCCCGTTGTCGACCAGCTCCTTCGGGAAAATCGTTTGCTTGTCGCTCCCGAGGGGATTCAGGAAGTCCGCCACCGGCCGCTTCATCTGCACCTTGAGGGTGGTCGCGTCGACCGCCTGGATCGTGTCGACGTTCACGTAGTAGGCCCTGTGCACGCCCTCGGTCATGTAGCGGTTGAGCGCGAAGGCGGCGTCCGCCGCCACAAACCCGCGCCCGTTCAGCGGCGGGAGGTTCTGCCACTTGATGTCCGGGCGGATCTTGAAGGTGTATGTCAGCCCGTCCGGACTGCGCTCCCAGGACTGTGCGAGCTCTGGCTGCAGCTCCGTCTTGAACGGGTCGGTCGTCGGCCCGCGCTTGATGCCGATGAGCCGGTTGTAGACCACGTTCGGCACGGTCACCGTGCCGCCCGCCGCGGACAGCGTCGGGTCCATCGGGCCGACGTCCCACGTCGCCGCCACCCGCAGCGTCCCCCCCGGCTTCGGGTCCTTCTTCGGTTCGGGGAAGTTGTACGGGTAGGGCAGCGCGTCGTCCTTCACGTAGAACCCGCGCTGCGCGTCACCCTTGTCAATCGTGCTCGCCGCCGAGGTGCCCGTCGCCGCGGCGCCGCCCGAGTCGCCCCCGTTGTCGTCGTCCCCGCCGCAGCCGATCAGCGCCGCCGCCGCCAGCCCTCCGAGGGCCAGCGTTCCGCCCCGCAGCGCCGCGCGCCTGCCGAACCGCGACCCCGCGAGGATATCCCCCATCCCGAGTTGATCCACGTCGGTATCCCTCCGCTCGTAATCACCACGACGTTCGTGGTGCACAGGCCGATACTACCGCACTCGTGATGATGCGCGAACGGCGCGAGCAGGCGGGTCGGCCGGCCTGACCGGCGCTGCTGCGCTCTACCGCACCTTCCAGTCGGGGGCGCGCTTCTCGGCGAAGGCGCGTGGGCCTTCCTTGGCGTCTTCGGTGACGGCCACCCGCATGCGGTAGCTCTCGGAGAGCAGTTCCGCCTCGTAGACGGGAAGCGAGAGGCCCTTGCGGATCGCGAGGCGGGTGCCACGCACCGCGAGTGGGGCATTGCTGTTCACGATCGAGGCGATCTCCCGCGCGCGCTCGGGCAGGCGGTCGGGCGGGACCAGCTCGCTTACGAGGCCGAGCTCGTAGGCGCGCTGCGCGCTCATCCGCTCGTGCCGGCCCATGAGGGCGAGGCGCATCGTGATGTTCAGCGGCAGCACACGCGCAAGCCGCACCATCTCACGCCCCGACACGATGCCGATCGTCACGTGCGGGTCGAAGAAGGTCGCGTCCTCGGACGCGATCACGATGTCCGAGGTCGTGACCATGTCGAGGCCGGCGCCGCAGCAGATGCCGTTGACCGCGCAGATGAACGGCTTCGTCATTTGGAGATAGGGCGCCGTGATCTCCTGCGGCGCGTCCCAGTCGGATGCCTTGCCGAGGTAGCGCTCTTCCGAGGCCGTGAGCATCTGATCCTGCACGTCCGCGCCGGTGCAGAAGGCGCGGCCGGTCGCGGTCACGAGGATGGTCCACACCTCGTCGTCCGTCTCGGCGGCCCGGTACGCCTCGTTGATCTCCCGCATCATCTGGCGGCTGATCGAGTTCAGGCGCTCCGGGCGGTTCAGCGTGATGACCGCCGTGTGGCCCTCGACTTCGTAGATGATGTGCTCGTAGGCCATCCTCGGCGCCCCGTTCGCTCCCCGGCATGCTCGTTCGGCGGCCACCCTATCACAGGCGCATAGCGAGTCGCGCCACCCACGCTCGAAATACGCCTTCGCCGTTCGGTGACGCCGCTGCTATACATGACAGATGACGCTCATCGGACTGCCCGCCCAGGGCGACTGGCCCATCCCGCAACTATTCGACCGCCGCCGCCTCGAGCTGGCGCAGTCGAACGCGCCGTTTCAGGAGGCCGGGCTCGGCTTCTCGACCGAATTCGGTGAGCTCACCGCGCTGCTCGCGCCCGTGCGCTCGCTCGACCTCGTCACCCCCGTCGAGGTCCGCGACGCCGCGATCTTGCGGGCGCTCACGGTGCGTATCGTGAAGCTCACGCGGGCGTTGATCGCTTCGACGATGGCCGGGCAGGGCGAGCTGCAGGCGCTGTTCGACCGCATCCTCTTCGAGACCGTTGTGGACATGGGCTATCTGCTGCGCGGCAGCGGCGACCGCTACGAAGCGTTCGCTCGCCACGAGTTGCGCCACGACCGCGAGCTCCTCGACCACCTCGGCCGCAACCGTGCGCTGCGCAACGGCGACGAGCTGCCGATGGAGCAGCGCACCCGCGAGCGCATCGAGGCGAAGCTCCGCCTCGCGGGAGTGCACGCCCCTGACGTTCCGCTGCCGGGTGAGCCCGGCGACTGGCCGGCCTTCGAGGAGCGACTCGGCTCGATCGGCGAGCCCGACGCGCGGGCGATGCACCAGCTGGGCGCGGGCTCGACCCACGGTCTGTGGCACGAGATCGCGACCTACCACCTCGAAGGGGACGACCTCGAGGCGAAGTTGAGCTGGAGCCGGCCGCTGACGCAGCCGCTGTTCGCGCTGCCGATCCAGGGCGGCCGCATCATGGCGGCCTACGCCACCCACCTCGGCGCCGAGGCGAAAGAGGCGTTCCGCGACCGCTACCTCGACCTGGTCCGCCGCGCCAATGGCGCCGACCTGCTGCACGAGGACTACATGGCGCGAGCCGACCTGATCCCGCCGCCCGAGGCGTAACGACGCCGCTCGCACCTCCCGCCACGCGCTGCGCTATCTTCTCGCTGAGGCAGGAACGTGGCCCGAACGAGAAAGGTACAGCCAATGCGAGAGCGAACCCCGGACGAGCGGCCGGACTCCTGGCCGATCCTGCGGTCCTTCAAGCTGTGGGCGATCCTGACCTCGGTGCTGCTCATCATCATCTTCACGCTGCAGAACACCGACTCCGTCGAGATGCGCATCCTGATCTGGTCGTTCACGGCCTCCGGGGCGTTTCTTGTGCTCGTGGCGGTGGCCCTCGGCTTTGCCGCCGGCTGGGTGTTCCGCAGCGCCCGCGGACACGGGTTCGACCTCTTCGGGTAAAGTGCGCCGGTAGATCGGAATCGGGACAGAGGGGACATCGATGGCAGACCACGTCTACTTGCTCGTCGGCACCCACAAGGGCGGCTTCATCCTCGAAGGCAACCCGGATCGCAATGACTGGAAGATCCAGGGCACGTGCTTCGAAGGCACCGACGTTCAGCACCTCACGATGGACACCCGCGAGGGCCGCAACCGCCTCTACGCTGCGGTGAACAACCCGTGGTGGGGACCCGGCGTCCGCATGAGCGACGACATGGGCCAGACCTGGTCCGAGCCCTCGGCGCCCCCGAAGTTCGAGGAGTCACTCGGCCTGACGCTCGAGCGGGTGTGGCAGATCACCCCCTCGCGTGACCACTCCCCCGGCACCATCTTCGTCGGCGTCGACCCCGCCGCGCTCTTCCGCAGCGACGACCATGGCGAGACGTGGTCCGACGTCCGAGGCCTCACGACTCATCCCACCCGCGGCCAGTGGGCGCCCGGCGCGGGCGGCATGATGGTGCACGGCATCCTCGTGCACCCCTACGACGCCCGGCGCATGCAGGTCGCCATCTCGGCGGCCGGCTGCTTCGAGACCATCGACGCCGGCGAGAACTGGATGCCGCGCAACAAGGGCGTGCTCGCCGACTTCCTCCCGGAGCAGTACCCCGAGGTGGGGCAGTGCGTCCACCACCTGCAGAACCACCCGAGCCGCCCCGACCTGCTCTACCAGTCGAACCACTGCGGCGTGTACCGCTCGAACGTCGGCGGCGAGCAGTGGACCGACCTCAGCGAGGGCCTGCCGTCTCGCTTCGGCTTCGCCTGCGTCGTGCATCCCCTCGAGAACGACACGGTCTACGTCGTCCCCATGGTGGGCCCGGAGCTGCGTGCCCCCGTCGACGCGCAGCTCGCCGTCTACCGTAACCGGGAGCGCGAGGGCTGGGAGCGGCTCACCACCGGTCTGCCGCAGGATCACGCGTACCCGACCGTCTACCGCCAGGCTATGGTCGCCGACCAGCTCGACCCCACCGGCCTCTACCTCGGCACGAGCAACGGCCAGATCTACTCCAGCGTCGACGCCGGCGACTCGTGGCAGTCGGTGATGACCGACCTCCCGAGCGTTTACTCCATCGAGGCGGTCGCTCTGTAGGAGCGCTCCCACTGACCGATGCGCCCCGGGCGAGCATGCTCGACCGGGGCGTATCGATTGCGCCCGCCTACAGGAATGTGTCCTTGAACCACGACCATGGCTGTGCCTCGGCGACGTGCAGCAGCCACTCCTGCCCCATCTTCGGCACGAGCAGGATCAGCAGCGGCACCATCGTCGACCGCCATGAGGTGGGCAGCCATCGAGGCCGCACCCGCGCCACGACCACGCAGTACAGCCACCAGTTCTCGAACAGGTTCGGGAAGACGAACAGCAGAGCGCGCACCTGCGTCGCTTCGAAGAGCACCGCTCCGGCGAGGCGGTAGACGAACAGCGCGAGGGCCGTCCAGCGCGCCCACGGGTTCAGCCAGTACCACGCCACGACCGCCTCGAGCGCCAGGTAGTAGCTATCGAGGCCCTTGTCGAGCTGCGAGTAGTGCCCGCCCATGCCGCCGGGCCCGAAGAACTCGACCACGATGACGTCCGTGGCGTCGACGAGCATCGCGAGGATGCCGCCGACAAGGGACCAGCGCAGGATGAGCAGCGGTACGAGCAGCCGCAGCGCGATGACGAATAGCTGGCCCTGAGTCGCGGCGTCGAGCGCCTCGGGCAGACCGCCGGGGCGCGCGTCGACGGCGACAAGGAAGCTCAGCACGAGGAGCGCCACCGCGACGGCTGCTACGAGCACGGCGAACCAGCGCACGGCGGGATGGTACGAGGGCTGTTCGGGCGCCAGTTGTGGCGTCGCGACGGGGATCGCGGCTGTCTCTGCTGTCGCCATGCTGCTCCCTCACTCGCCCGGGCGTCGCAGCAGAGACAGTACCTCTTCCATGCTCGTCAGGTCGCGTAGCACGAGGTGCGCCCCCGCCGCCTCCAGCTCCTCGAAGCTCGCCCGTCCGGTCGCCACGGCGACCGCCATAGCCTCGTTCGCCAGCGCCGCCGTCACGTCGTACGGCGAGTCGCCGACCACCACGACCGCGTGGCCCTCGGCGGCGCCGCCGAGGCGTGCGATCGCCGTCGCCACGAGCGCGTCACGCTCCTCGGCGTCGTCCGCGAAGCCACCGTCGATGAAGTAGCGATCGAGGTCGAACGCCTTCAGCTTGAACCAGGCCGCCTCGCGGAGGTTGCCGGTCTGCACGCCCAGCCGCACATCGCCCCTCCCGGCCAGCGCGTCGAGGAGCGCGGTCACGCCCGGCAGCAGTTCACCGCCGAGGACCGGCAGCTGCTCCTCGAGCGCCCGCAGGTACGGCGTCTGCAGCTCGACGAGGAAGCGTTCGAAGTCCTCGGGTGTGTGCCGCCCGGCGAGCGCCTGCCGGAGGATCCAGCGGTCCGTGCGCCCCGCGAAGTCGATGCCCTCGAGGGCGTCCTCGATGCCGACGAGCTCGCGTAGGGCGGCCGTCATGGCGCGCCGCCCGACAGCGTTGAGCCGCAGCAACGTCATGTCGATGTCGAACAGCACGAGGTGTGACACGGGACGCTACACAAACAGCGCCGGAGCGGGACTCTTGCCGCCACACGCCGAGACAAAGGCGAGCGCGGCGAGCAGCGCGAGGGCGGCGCGAAACGAGGTCATCGTCGCGCCACCCTCGCTCGCCCGTTCATTCGTACAGCTTGACCACCTTCACTCGGCTGCCGGAGGCCTCGATGCAGAGGTCGCACAGCGTGCACTCATCGAGGTTCGCCTCGACGGTCACGACCCGCTCACCGTCGAGGGCAAAGATGTCGACGGGGCAGACCTCGACGAGCTGCTTGCGCAGGGGCTCCTCGGCCTGCACGTCCTCGGGGATATCGACGCGGATGAACATCGCCATCGTGAGCTGACTCCTACCCGATCCGCTGCTTCAGGATCGCGGGGATGTCCTCGATCCGCTCGGCTACCGAGATGCCTGCCGCCTCCATGCGCGCGATCTTCTCCGCTGTCGTATCGGCGCGGCCCTCGACGATCGTGCCCGCGTGGCCGAAGCGCATCCCGGGCATCGCGTCCATGAAGCGGCCGGCCATGAACGCCACCACCGGCAAGCGCGACTTCGAGGCGGTCATGTACTCGGCCAGCATCGCCTCGCTCGGCCCGCCGGGCTCGCTGTAGATGGCGATGCCCTTCGTCTCCGGGTCCGCCTCAAACAGCGGCATCAGCTCGGCGTAGTTCGATCCGATGATCGCGTCGCCGCCGATCGAGGCGGCGGTCGAGATGCCGAGGCCCGCCTCGGAGAGTGCGTTCGAGATCTCGACGGTCATGCCGCCGGACCGCGACATGACGCCGATGCTGCCCGGCTTGAAGGCGCGCTGCGTCGCGTCGGCGGCGCCGCCGATGCCGCCCATCTTCGACTTGCCCGGCGAGATCAGCCCGAGGCAGTTCGGGCCGATGATCCGTGCCCCTTCCTGCCCGGCGTACTCGATGAATTCCGCGACCTGCTTCCGAGGAATGCGCTCGGTCACGATCACGATCAGCTTGATGCCGCCCTCGATCGCCTCCATGACGGCGTCCGCCGCGAACGCCGGCGGCACGGCGACGATTGCGCCGGTGACCTCCATGCGCTCGGTGAACGCGCGCACGGTGTCCTCGACGGGCACGCCGTGGACGTCGCGGCCCTTGCGGCCCGGCGTCACGCCGCCGACGACCTTCGAGCCGTAGTTGAGCAGCTCGCGGGTCATCGTCACGGCCTCGCGGCCGGTGATGCCCTGGATGATGAACGTGCTGTTTTCGTCGATGAGGATCGACAACTCAGGCCCCCATCTTTGCGACGGCGCGCGCCGCCGCCTCGTGCATCGAGACGGAGCGGTCGACGAAGTCGACGCCGTACTTGCGCAGGATCTTGAACCCCTCGTCCTCCCAGGACCCGGGGATGCGGAAGATGGCGATCGTCTCGCCGGGGTCGCGGCCGGCCTCGATGCAGCCCTTGATGATGCCGCGCGCCATGATGTCGGCCCGTGTGTTCGAGACCACGTTCATCATTACGGCGATCTTCTCGACGCCCGGCTTCGACAGCACGAGCTTCGTCAGCGCCGCCGCCTTCGCCACCGAGGGGTTGCCGCCGATCTCGCAGTAGTTCGCCGGCTTGCCCCCGGCCGCGCGCACCGCATCGAAGAGCGTGAGCGAGCCGCCGCCGGCCCCGATCACGAGGCCCATATTGCCGTCGAACTCGACGACGCGGCCGGCCACGCCGCGTGTGTCGGCCGCGTCCACCTGCGCGCCCGCGACCTCGAAGGGCGTCGGCGGGCGGGCGAGGCGCGTGTCCTCGTCGGGGATGCCGAGCTCGCGCAGCAGCGCCCGTTGCGAGGTGCGCGCCTCCTCCTCCATGTCCATGTGGGAGTCGAGGGCGATGAATGTGCCGTCCTCGAGACGCGCCAGCGGGTTGATCTCCGCCAGCGTCAGGTCGTACTGGACGAACACCCGCGCGAGCGCTGTCACGATGCGCGTCAGCGGCCCGAGGTGGTTCCCCGTCACGCCGGTCTTCGAGACCGCCACCTTCGCGATGTAGTCCGAGAAGGGCCGCAGGTTCGAGAAGTTCGTCCTCGAAAGGTGGTCCGGGTGCTGCTCGGCGACCTCCTCGATGTCGATGCCGCCCATGTCACTGAAGATGATGACCGGCTTCTTCGCACGCGCGTCCCAGGTGACGGCGGCGTAGTACTCCTGCGCGATCGCGCGGCGCTCCTCGACGAGCACCCCCATCGGCTTCTGGCCGCTGATCTCGATCTCGAGGATCGCGGCTGCGGCGTCCTTCGCCTCGGCGGGCGTGTCCGCGAACTTCACGCCGCCGGCCTTCATCCGCCCGCCCGAGAGGACCTGGGACTTCAGGACGACCGGCCCGCCGATCTCGGCGGCGGCAGTCTCGGCCTCCTCGGGCGTCGTTGCGACGCTGCGCTTCGGCAGCGGCACGCCGTGCTTCTGCAGCACCTGCTTCGCTTCATGCTCGTAGAACCGCATGTCCGTCCTCGATGTCTACTTCGGGTTGGGCTGCCGCCCGCGCACGTGCTTCGGGCGGCCGTTGCTAGAAGCCGTAGGCCGCCTTCATCTCGGGGTCGCGCGCGGCGATGAGCTGCGCGACCTCGACCATCACCTTGGCCTGCTTGTAGGTCGCGTCATCCTGCATCTTGCCGTCGAGCATCACGACGCCCGAGCCCTCGCCCAGCGCCTCGATGATCCGGCGCGCCATCGCCACCTCGTCCGGTGGCGGGCTGAACACCTTCTTCGCGATGGGGACCTGGCTGGGGTGCAGCGACCACGCGCCCACACAGCCGAGGAGGAACGCCGCCCGGAACTGGTCCTCGCAGCCGACCGGGTCCGAGATGTCGCCAAACGGCCCGTAGTAGGGCAGGATGCCGACCGCCGTGCAGGCGTCCACCATCCTCGCGATCGTGTAGTGCCACGGGTCCTGCTGCGCCGTCAGTCGAGGCGCATCGGGGTCGTCCGCAACCGGGTCACCGCGCACCACGTACGCCGGGTGCCCGCCGCCCACCCGCGTCGTCTTCATCCGCCGCGACGCCGCGAGGTCGGCCGGCCCGAACGAGATGCCCTGCATTCGAGGGCTCGCGGCCGCGATCTCCTCGACGTTGGAGACACCGAGCGCTGTCTCGAGGATGGCGTGCAGCATAATCGGGCGCTGCAGCCCGTGCTTCGCTTCGAGGAGCGCCAGCAGCTGGTCGACGAAGGTGATGTCCCACGGCCCCTGCACCTTGGGCAGCATGATCACCTCGATGCGGTTCCCCGCCTCGGCGACGATCTCCGTGATGTCATCGAGGAACCACGGGCTGTCGAGGCTGTTGATGCGCGTCCACAGCGGCGTGTCGCCGGCGTTCCCGCTCTTCGCGACCTCGATCAGGCCCTCGCGCGCCGCCAGCTTTTCGTTCGCGGGAATCGCGTCCTCGAGGTTCAGCAGCAGCACGTCGACCTGCGCGGCGGTCTCGGCGACACGCGCGCGCATGCGCTCGTTCTGCGGCGGCATGAACTGGATCATGCGGCTCGGCTTGACCGGGATTTCGCGCAACGGCTCGGGTGCGCCGAGGGCGAGCGGCTTGAGGAAGTCGCGCGGATTGCGATGCATCTCGAACTCCATCAGGTGGCCCATGGCGAGCCTCGAGGCCGCCGCAATGGGGCGAGTGGTGCTCCCGGCACGCTATCGAGCGCCCCGGCCTGCGTCAACGCTGCGCGCGAGGTCTAGCGGCTGTGCTCCCACCACTCGCGGCGGTCCGCGCGGCGGAGCAACGCGTCCACGATCAGGACGGGCACGATGAGTGCCACACCGGCGGCCAGCAGGGTGACCGCGTTCCGCATCGGCAGCCGCAACAGCGAGCGCATGATCTCCGCGAACTGCGCGCTGACGCCGCTGCCGGTGTCGAGGCGCGAGACGAGGAACCACGACCCGAGGACGCCCAGGATCGTCGGCGCGGCGACGAGGACGAGGACGATCCCCACGCCGGCGAAGCGGCGCACGCCGCGGCCGAGGGCGATCAGGATGGCGAGGAGCAACGCGCTCAGGCCGCCGAGGACCCAGGCGGCCTTCGTCGCGCGGTCATGCATCGACTCGCCGATGCTGTCGAGCGTGACGCGGGTCGCGCCCGTGGTGGAAAGGATCGAGGTGCCCTCCGCGGTGCCGTTCGTGTTGAGGAAGGCGTCCGCGCCGCGCGCGTAGACCTGCTCCGCGCTCCGTTCGAGGAGCAACGTGCGCAGGCCGTCCTTGTCGAGCCGTCCGTCCGTGCAGTGGATGTCGCTGACGGCGACCTCGACTCCCTGCACGGGGAAGCGCGACACCTCCAGGGCCGAGTCCGTCGCGGCGAGCTGGCACAGCTCCTGCTCATGCAACGCGAGCAACTCGTCCACCTCGGTGAGGGCGGCAACCCCGCGTTCGATGGCGGGGACCGCGACCTGACGGCTGCTCAGCTGCGAAAGCGACAGCGCGCCGAGCCAGGCGGCGCCGACGAGGACGAGCAGCGCGCCCACCCACCAGACGAGGCCGGCTCCGCTGCGCATCTCGGGGGGGCGGTAGACATCGCGCCGGTCCCAGCGCGGCGCATCCGGCTCGCGCCAGCCGCGCTCGATCCGTCGTCCCTCGCCCTGCGTCTCGTCCCGGAAGCCGGTCATCGCCCCCCGCCGAACGAGGCGCGCGCGAACCATTCATGGAGCGGCGCCGCCGAAGGACGCGCGAGCAGCATCGCCATCGAGCCGAGCATGAGCAGGGCTCCGGTCAGGAACATCGTGAACGGCAGGACGGCCACGAACGCGAGCGCGGCGATCCCGGTGGTCATCAACATCGCCGTCACCCAGAGCCAGAGCGGCAACATCGCGGGGTGAAGCGCCGCCAGCAACGCGCGCCGCGAGGTGGACGCAGGCGCCGCCTCCCCCGGCTGGCTCGGTTCACGGCCGCCGAAGGTGACGCCGCGGTCGCGCAGCCGCAGCCACTGCCAGGCGGACCAGGCGGGAGCGGCGGCGGCGCACAGCGAGAGCGCGCCGATGGCGTCCCACGTGCCGAGGTCGTAGCGGCCGCGGTCGGTGCGCACCAGCATCCAGACGATCGCGAGGAGCCCGCAGCCGGCGAGCGCCGCGAGAAGCGTCAGAAGGTCCAGGCCCCACGCGGCGAGCCAGCGCGCACGCGACCGCGCCGCCTCGTGTCCTCGAGCGGTGTCCACAGGTGCTGCCCCCACCGGATCAATATACCGCCGCCTGATGTCCGGGCTACGGTGGATGCATGCAAACCTCGAGCTGGCGCGGCGCTGCCCTGGTCGGCGCCGTCCTGCTGGTCGCCATGTTCGTGAGCCTGGGGGCGTTCGCGGTGCGTTCAGGGCGCGCCGGCGACCGGTTCGACTTCCTGCGCTGGGAGGTGTCCGCGTTCCCCAACAAGTGGCTCGACCGCCTCGGCGCGCCGCTGCGCGACGACCCCGACCCCGACGAGGCGCTGCGCCGCTACTTCGCTCTCGACGACCGCAACAGCGACGAGGGCCGCGCGCTCGAGAACGAGGTCGAGGCCGTGATCGAGGGACGCGTCGACGCCGTGCTGCGGGAGCTCGGCGCGGGCTGGCCGCTGTCGCCCTTCGGCGTCTGGCCTCCGGTGGACGCGGAGCTCGCGGGCTCGCCTCGAGTGCTGGTCGTGTCGCCGCGCGACCGCATCGCGCGGCTGAAGACGGACACGTTGCGCCCCGACCTGACGCTCACCGAGGCCGAGTCGCTCGAGCGCAGCACCGAGGCCGCCGACGCGAACCGCTCCGCCCTCGTGGTGGGGACCGGCGGGCTCTCGCTCTACCCGGCGGTGGTGAGCAACCGCGACTCCTATGAGGAGACGGTCGACACCGTGGCGCACGAGTGGACGCACCACTACCTGTCGATCTACCCGCTGGGGCGCGACTACTTCCGCTCCGATGACGTGCGGACGATCAACGAGACGGTCGCCGACCTGGTGGGCGCCGAGGTCGGTCGGATCGTGGTGGAGCGCTGGCCGCTCAACCCGCCCTCGACGCCGACGCCCGCAGCCACCCCGACGGCAACGGCCACCGCCTCGCCACCGCCGCTCGACTTCGACGCGACCATGCGTGACCTGCGCACCGAGGTGGATGGACTCCTCGCGGCCGGCCGCATCGAGGACGCGGAGCGGCGGATGGAGGCGGTGCGCCTGCAGCTGAACGCTGCCGGTTATCGCATCCGGCGCATCAACCAGGCCTATTTCGCGTGGTACGGGACGTACGCTGCCCGAGGAGACTCGGTCGACCCGCTGGGCGGGCAGCTACGGGACTTACGTGAGCGGTCGGGCTCGTTGAGCAGCTTCCTGCACGCGGTGCGGGACGCGACCACTCGCGACGATGTGGCCGCGCTGCTCGCGTCCCGCTCCGGCTGACCGTTACCGCACCGTGTACACCGCCGTGGTCTGTACGTTGCCGAGGCTGCGGTCGCGCACGGTGACCCGGACCGAGTAGGTGCCGGCCTGCAGCCCGGTCGTGTTCCAGGTGCCGAGCGTGCCGTTGGCCACGGGCGAAGTGAGCCTCGCAACGAGGGTCCAGTTGCTCGGTGAAGCGCTCTCGCCGTACTCGATGACCGCATCGAGGAACGCGGGCGAGGAGGCGGTGCCGCGGATCTGGATCGCCCCGAACGTCAGTGGCGTGCCGTCGACCGGCGACGAGATCACGGCGGTCGGCGTCGCGACGCCACCTCCGCTCGACGCGGTGGCGGTGGCCGTCGGCGTGCGTCCGCCCGACCCGCTCGAGCTGCTGGCGACCGTGACGGTGACCACGTAGCGCAGCTCGCCGAGCTTCGCGTCGGTCAACCGCAGTCGCAGCGTGTACTTGCCCGGCGTGAGCGACTGCGTGCTCCACTGGCCGAGCACGCCGCCCGAAACACGGTTGCCGCTGCTCTGCAGCTGCTGCCAGTCGCTCGGGTTCTCACCATTGCCGAACTCCAGCGTGTAGGACTGGAAGTCTGGCGAGTCCGCCTTGCCGGCAACCGCGACCGTCCCGGACACCGTCTGCCCGGAGGTCGGCGCACTGATCGCGATCGCGCTCGCGATCGCCGCGCTCTCCTCGGCGGTCGGCGCGAGCTGCGCGCCCTGTGAGGCGACCCAGCTGCGCAGGTCAGGCCAGGCCGCCAGTTCCTCGGCCGGCAGCACGAGGCGGGACTCTTCCTTCACGAAGGCGGCGGGCGTGCTCGATGAGGCGAGCAGACCGGTCCGCGTGTCGATCTTCACGAGCTGCCACCAGTTGTCGGTGACCTGCGCGAGCTTGTTCTTGTCCGTCGGAATCGAGTCAGCGGCGAAGAGCGCCTTGGAGAGGCGATCCTTCGGGCAAGCGCTCGTGGCGAGTTTGCCCGAAGGCCAGCACACATCGCGCTCCTCGAGGCCGCCGGGACGCGGGAACGCCTTCGGCGTGATCTGGAGAAGCTGGTCCGCCTGCGTCATGAAGTCGCGCCAGGCACGCCAGGAGATCGAGGTGGAAAGGATGTTGGACATCGGCGAGTTGTCGGAGTTGCCCGCCCACACGCCGGTGACGAGGTCGGGCGTGTAGCCAAAGGTCCAGGTCTCGCCGATCTTGCGCGAGTTCTCGTACGGCTCGCTGGTGCCCGTCTTGACCGCCGAAGCGCGGTCGGTCAGCCCGAGTCCAGCGCCCGCGCAGTTGTACGTGAGGCAGAAGTTCTTCGGGTCCGACAGGATCGAGGTGGCCATATAGGCGTAGTTGGCCCCCATGACGCGCCGCTCCTGCGGCTCCTTGTTGTCGAGCAGGACCTTGCCGTCCGAGGTCACCACCTTCTTCAGGATGATCGGGTCCAGGGGGCGCTCCCCGGAATTGTGTTCCTTCACCGGCTCCTGGCCGTGCATCAGGCCACCGCCCGCAAGGACGCTGTACGCGTACGTCAGGTCGTCCATGCGGATGTCGACGCCGCCGAGGGTGAGCGCGGGGCCGTACCCGCGTTCGTCGTTCAGCGTCGTCAGTCCGGCCTTCTTGAGCGTGTTCACGACGTTGTCAACGCCGGCGAAGATGATTGCCTTGAACGCAGTGACGTTGAGCGAGCTCGCGAGGGCCGTCGAGACCGGCACGAGCCCGTGGTACGAGGAGTCCGGGTTCCGCGGCGAGAACGTCTGCCCGGTCGACGGGTCCTTCACCGACGCGGGCGTGTCGAAGATCATCGTGCCCGTGCTCCAGCCCTGCTGGAACGTCGTGATGTACGTGAACGGCTTGAGCGTCGAGCCCGGTGAGTTGAGCGCCGCGATGTTGTCGTTACGCCCCTGGATGTCGTCGCGGAAATAGTCGCGGCTGCCGACGTAGGCGAGCACCTCGCCCGTCTTCGGGTCGATCGCCAGCAACGCGCCGTTGTGTCCGTCCGAGGTAGGCGATTCCTGTTCGTAGGACGCGACCCGCTCCTCGATGACCTGCTGTCCGAGGTTCTGCAGGTTCATGTCGATGGTCGTTGTGACCTCGAGGCCGCCCTGGTACAACGCTTCCTTCCCGAAGCGCGCCTCGAGCTCCTTGGCCACCGGACCGAGGACGAAGTGCGGTGCGAGGATGTCGAACTTCTTGTTCGCGAAGACGATCTCCTGTGCGAAGGCGGCATCCGCCTGCTCCTGGGTAACCGCGCCGTGGCGGACCATCAGGTCCAGCACTTCCTTCTGCCGCTCTTTCGCGGCCTCGAAGTGTTCGAGCGGCGCGTAGGCCGCCGGGGACTGCGGGATGCCGGCCAGCAGCGAGGCTTCCGCGAGGCTCAGGTCCTTCGCGGACTTGCCGAAGTAGCCTTCCGAGGCGGCCTGCACGCCGACGTAGATGCCGCCGTAGGAGATCGAGTTCAGGTACCACTCGAGGATCTGATCCTTCGGGTACTTCTTCGTCAGCTCAAGCGCGATCACCGTCTCTTTGAGCTTGCGGTCGACGCTGCGCTCGACGCGCTCCTCTTTCGGGATGTAGACGTTCTTCGCCAGCTGCTGGGTGATCGAGGAGCCGCCGCCGCCCTGCAGCATGTTTCCGCCGCCGAAGGGGCTGAAGTTGTCGAGCCCCGCGCGGACGAGGCCCTTCAGGTTGAGGCCGTTGTTGTCGTAGAAGCTGGCGTCCTCGGTGGAGATCGTGGCCTCGCGCATGACCGGAGCGATGTCGCCGATGGCCACCGGGCGCCGCAGCCCCCCGAACTCGTCGACGAACTCGTAGAGCAACGTGCCATTGCGGTCGTAGATGCGCGCGCCGCCACGAGGGAGCTTGGCGATCAGCTGCTCGGGCGGGACGACGTCCTCGGCGTACGAGTTGTACCGGTTCATCGCGTACAGGCCCGCTGCGCCGGTGATGCCGAGGCCGAGGACGAAGAGGGCGACGAGCGCGCCGCCGATGATGGTGAGCGCTCGGCGGCGCCCCCCGCCTCCCGTGGGCGCTTCGCCGTTGGCGATGCGCCGCAGCAGGCGCCGGCGTCGTATGCGTTGTCCTGCGGTCATACGGTCGCCTCCTCCCGGTGCAGCACGAGCAGGTGGGAGAGCCCGAACCGCCGCAGGGCCGAGTCCTCGGCGCGGTAGCACGACCAGCGCAGCAACCGCGCGAGCACCGGCACCCGGGCCGCGATGTTGTCGAACCCGGGGTAGACGTAGCTGTGATGGACAAGGCGCAGGCCTCGCTGCCGCGCGACGCGCTCGATGCCGCCCGCGGTGTAGGCGCGAGCGTGCGGCACCAGCCGGTTGCGCAGCGGGTTCGGAAGCCAGTTGACGAGCGGGATGTTCCCGAAGATGTACCGCTTCTTCCCCAGGAAGATGCCATGGGTCTCGAACGGGTAGAGGCGGTTCGGTGCGTAGATGACCGCCACTCCTCCGGGCGCCAGCACGCGAGCCACCTCGCACATCGTGGAGGTGTCGTCCTGCACGTGCTCGATCACCTCGTTGAGCACGACCACGTCGAGCGAGCCATCGCGGAACGGCAGCCGTTCACCGGCCGCCACGAGGAGGTTCGGCGTCCCGCGGTCCCGAGCCTGGACGAGCCGCGGCTGCTCGATGTCGCAGCCGAAGGCCTCCGCGCCGTGGCGCTCGAAGGCACGGACGTACTCGCCGAGGCCGCAGCCGAGGTCGAGCACGCGGCGGCCCTCGAGGGACACATAGCGCTCGATGATCGCGAGCCGGCGCTCCTGGCCGGATCGCCAGACGAAGCTCGGGTTGCCCAGGCGGGCGGCATCGGGGACGTGCTCGCCGATGATGCTGCTCCTCACGGCGCGAGTGATCGGCCTGCCGGCAATGGTGGGATGGACATGGTACGAAACACAGCCAGCGCCCTACACCCCGAGGCCCGGCACCGTTCTGGTGCGCTCGGGGGGCTGCACCTATAGTTACTCATACGGGACCCGGAGGAACCACATGCCCCTCACCGCTGACGAGGTGCGGCACATCGCCCGCCTCGCCCGCCTCGGCCTTTCTCCCGAGGAAGTCGAGCGCTTCCGTGACCAGCTCTCGACGATCCTCGATCACTTCCAGGGTCTAAACGCCTTCGACACCGAAGGCGTTCCCCCGACGGCGCAGTCCTTCGACCTGACCAACGTCGAACGTGATGACCGCGCCCGCCCCTCGGCCGATCGCTCCGAGGTCCTGGCGAACGCACCCCGCACGGAAGGCGCCTACGTGCGCGTCCGCGCGGTGCTCGACTAGGCGGTCCCGGGCATGTCCTCGAGCGGTCCTTCGGCTGACGTATTCGCTGTGCTCGACCTGCCCGCGCACGAGCAGGCAGCCCGTCTGCGGGCGGGCGATCTGACGGCGCGTCAGCTCGCCGAGGCGGCCCTGGCGCGAGTGCACGCGCAGGATGCATCGCTCGGCGCCTACATCACCTTCATGGACGAAGAAGCGCTGGCCCAGGCCGACGAGGCGGACGCGCGGCTGCGCTCCGGCAACGCCGGCCCGCTGACCGGCATCCCGATCGGCGTGAAGGACCTGCTCTCGACGAAGGGGACCCTCACGACGGCCGCCTCGAGGATGCTCGAGGGGTTCCGGCCGATCATCGACTGCACCGTCGTCGCCCGGCTGCGCGAGGCCGGCGCCGTCTTCGTCGGCAAGACGAACCTCGACGAGTTCGCGATGGGTTCATCGACCGAGCACTCGGCGTTCGCTCAGACACACAACCCGTGGGACCTCGCACGCGTCCCGGGCGGATCGTCCGGCGGGTCCGCCGCGACGGTCGCCGCGGGAGGCGTGCCGCTCTCCCTGGGGACGGACACGGGCGGCTCGATCCGTCAGCCCGCGGCGCTCTGCGGCATCCTGGGACTGAAGCCGACCTACGGCCGCGTCAGCCGCTTCGGCGTGATCGCGTTCGCCTCGAGCCTCGAGCAGGTCGGCCCCTTCGGGCGGGACGCCGAGGACGTCGCGCTCCTGCTGCAGGCCATTGCCGGCCTCGATCCGAACGACGCCACGACGGCCCCGGTGCCCGTGCCCGACTACCGCGAGGAGTTCGCTCGCGGGATCGAGGGCCTGCGGGTCGGAGTGCCGCGCGACTTCTTCGTCGAGGGTATGGAAGACGGCGTGCGCCAGGCCGTCGAGGACGCCATCGCCGTGTTCGAGCGCAACGGCGCGGTCGTCGACCGCGACGTCGCGCTGCCGACGGTGTCCGCGGCGCTGCCCGTCTACTACATCATCGCCCCGTCCGAGGCCTCCGCGAATCTCGCCCGTTATGACGGCGTCAAGTACGGTTTCTCCTACCATGACGCCGCCTCGATGTGGGAAGAGATGGAACAGACTCGTGGCCGGGGTTTCGGCGACGAGGTGAAGCGGCGCATCATGATCGGCACCTACGCCCTCTCCGCCGGGTACTACGACGCGTACTACCTGAAGGCACAGAAGGTCCGCACGCTCATCCGCCGCGATTTCGACGCGGCCCTGTCGAACCACGACCTGCTGCTCACGCCGACGGCGCCGACCGTCGCCTTCCGCCTCGGCGCGAAGACCGACGACCCGCTCGCGATGTACCTCAATGACCTTTGCACGCTGCCCGTAAACATCGCGGGCAACCCGGGCATGTCCGTGCCCTGCGGGTTCTCCGAGGGCCTGCCGGTCGGGCTGCAGCTGATCGGGCGACCCTTCGAGGAGGCGACCCTGCTGCGCGCCGCGCACGCGTACGGCACGTTCACCGATTGGCACCTGCGCCGGCCGCCTGCGCTCGCCTCGGACGGAGCGGGCGCGTGACAGCCGAGGGCGTGGGCACCGGACACGTCGCGCGACGCGGCCGCATCGCCGAGACCGTCTCGAGCCTGCCGCCCTCCGGCATCCGCGAGTTCTTCGAGCTGCTCGACCACACCGAGGGCGTGATCTCGCTCGCGATCGGGCAGCCCGACTTCACTACGCCCGCGCAGATCACCCAGGCGGCGGCGGACTCGATGCTCGCCGGGAACACCGGGTACACGAGCAACTACGGACTCATCGAGCTGCGCGAGGCGCTCAGCCGCCAGCTCGAACGCCTCTACGGCGTCCGCTACTCGCCGGAGCGCGAGCTCCTGCTCACCACGGGCGTCTCTGAAGCCCTCGATATCGCCGTGCGGGCGCTGGTCGACCACGGCGACGAAGTGCTGGTGCCGGAGCCCGGCTACGTGGCGTACGAGCCGGTCATCTTGCTCGCGGGCGCCAAGTACGTCCCCGTCCCGACGAGCGCCGAGGATCGCTTCATGGTGACCGCCGAGGCGCTGCGCGAGCACCTCACGCCGGCCACGAAGGCCATCCTCATCGGCTACCCGTGCAATCCCACGGGGGCCGTGATGGACCGCGAGAGCCTCGAGGCGATCGCCCGCTTCGCCGAGGAGAACGACCTCATCGTGATCTCGGACGAGCTCTATGACCGGCTCGTGTACGACGTGCCGCACGTCTGCTTTTCCTCGTTGCCGGGGATGCAGCAGCGCACCGTCCTCCTGGGCGGGTTCTCGAAGTCGTACGCGATGACGGGCTGGCGCCTCGGCTATATCGCCGCGCCGCCGCCGATGCTCGAAGCGATGATGAAGGTGCACCAGTACGTGATGATGTCGGCGCCCACCGCGGCCCAGTACGCGGCCGTCGAGGCGTTGCGTTCGGGCGAGGAGGACGTGCGGGGCATGGTCGCCGAGTACGACCGCCGGCGCCGCCTCGCCTTCCGTCGCTTCACGGAGATGGGGCTGCCGACGGTCGAGCCGCACGGCGCGTTCTACATCTTCCCGAGCATCCGCCCGACTGGCCTCGATGACCTTACATTCTCGGAGCGGCTGCTGCGCGAGGAGCGCGTCGCGGTCGTGCCGGGGTCGACCTTCGGGGCCTCGGGGAGCGGCCACGTGCGGGTCTGCTATGCGACCGCCTACGACGAGTTGGCCGAGGCGCTGGACCGCATCGAGCGCTTCGTGAACCGTTACCGCGCGGCGGCGGGCGCGAAGTAGCCCTGCGCGGGGGCGCCGGAGCTCGAATAAGCAAAGCAGCCGCTCTCACTACCCGCGCGCGCGCTTCGGCACGAGCGGATGAGGCCGTCAGCGGCTATAATCCCGCCGGGTTCAAACGTCTATAATGCTCTCGACTCGCGTGGCGGTCGGAGCTGCGAGCGTGCCGCTTCCGCGGGCCGCTCATTATGGGGGTGAGCCCGGACGCTACTCGGTCCGATCTCGGTGCAGGCTCGCAGGGCGGCAGGATGCCGGGTGCTGCGGGCGGGTATGGGGAGGTCTGCATGACGCTGGATACGCCGACGCTCATTCCGGGACTCGAGGGCGTCCCGGCTGCCGAGTCTTCGATCTCCCTCGTCGACGGAGAGGGCGGCAAGCTTTACTACCGCGGCTACTCCATCGAGGACCTGACCGAGGGCACGACGTTCGAGGAAGTGGTCGCCCTCCTCTATGACGGCGAACTTCCGAACCAGTCCCGCGTCAACGACGTCCGCCAGCAGCTCGAGGCCGCTCGCGCCCTCACTGACGACCAGATCTCACTCGCGCGCCAGGTGGCGACCATGTCCCACCCGATGTTCGCGCTGCAGAGCGCCGTTGCGGCGCTCGGCCCGAAGACCAACGACTTCCCCCAGGACGACTTCGCCGGCGCCACGAAGCGCGGCATCGACCTGATTGCGAAGGTCGGCCACCTCGTCGGCATCATCGCCCAGGCGACGGCCGGGCGGCCCTACGACGGCCCGCGACCGGGTGAGTCGCACGCAACCATGATGCTGCGCATGATCACCGGCGCCGAGCCCTCCGACCTGCACATCCGCACGATGGACGCGCTGCTGAACCTGCAGGCCGACCACAGCGCCGGCAACGCCTCGACGTTCACGACCCGCGTCGTCACCTCGACGAAGGCCGAGCCGGAGGCGGTGATCTCGGCGGCCATCGGCGCGCTGTCTGGCCCCGCGCACGGCGGCGCGAACGAGCAGTCGCTGCGCCTCTTCGACCAGATCGGCAGCTCGGAAAACGCCGAGGCCGAGGTGCCGCGGATGCTGGACCAGAAGGTCAAGATCCCCGGCGTGGGACACCGCGTGTACCACGTGAAGGACCCGCGCTCGATCGTCATCCAGCGCCTCGCCTCGCAGGTGCTCGAGCGGCAGCGCGAGCGCCAGCTGTACGAGGTGGCGCTGACCGTCGAGCGCATCGTCAAGGAGCGCATCGGCTCGCGCGGTCTGTGGCCGAACGTCGACCTCTTCTCGGGCTGCGTCTTCTCGGCGCTCGACATTCCGATCGACTTCTTCACGCCGTGCTTCGCGGCCTCGAGGACCGCGGGCTGGACGGCGCACATCGTCGAGCAGCTCCGCTCGGGCAACCGCATCTTCCGGCCGGACCAGATCTGGACCGGGCCCGACCCGCGTCCGTTCGTGCCGCTCGCGGCGCGCTAAACGCGGCAGACCGCAATCAAGCAGGGCCGCCCGCAGGGGCGGCTCTGCTGTTTCCGCGGCCGGTGAATCTGCTGACGGTACGGGAGCGCGGGCGGATGACCTCGATCGTCAGGACAGCGAGGCGGTCGCGAGGATGCCGGCGACGCCGACGAGCACCGTAGCGACCGCGACGAGGGCGGCCCACAGGCCCGAACCCGGGATGAGCCGCAGCGTGCGGATGAGCGCCACCAGCGCGACCAGCCCGGCGATGAGCAACAGCAACCCGATCGAGGCCGCAGCAATCAGGCCCCAGAACAGGAACCCCGCCGTCGCCGCGCTCCGCATCGTTACGCAGCGGCGTCCCGTGGCGGACACGGAGGCCAGCGCCGCGGCGGAGAGCACCGCGAAGTACAGGGTTACGAACCCGACGAACGGGTAGTCTTTGCTGTCCGTGTCCTGGTTCACGATGATCGCGATGTAGGCGATCACCGCCGCAAACCCGATCGCCGCCGCCAGCAGCGAAGCCCAGTCGCGCGCGGCGCGCTGCCTCAACGCCACGGCCGAGCCCCGAAGCGCGCGAAGAACTCCGCCGCCACCGCTGAGGAGCCCGCGACGATGCCCTGCGAGTCGAGGCGCACCGGCCCGCCGTCGCGGTCGAATAGCACGCCGCCTCCCTCGGGCAGCATCGCCATGCCGGCGGCGATGTCCCACGGGAACACGAGCGAGTGCAGGTTGAGGTCACTGAGCCCGGCCGCCGCCCAGGCGAGTCCCAGCGCCGCCGAGCCGATGATCCGCACAGCCTGGATTTCCGGGATCATCTCCTGCACGGTCGCCAGCATCATCGTCGCTCGCTCGTCGTAGTAGCCCAGGTCGGCCGTGACGACTGACGAGGCGAGGTCCGCCGCCTGCGAAGCCCCGACCCGCCGGCCATTCGCGTGTACGCCGAGGCCGGGCCCGCCGCGGATGCAGACATCGCGGTGTGGGTCGTAGGTCGCGCCCAGCACCGGCTCGCCGTCGCGGACCAGTCCGATGTTCACGCAGTACAACGGGATGCCAGAGACGAAGTTCCGCGTGCCATCGAGGGGGTCGATCACCCAGACCCAGCCGCGTTCCCAGCTCGTGTCCGGGCGCGACTCCTCGGAAAGGATCGCGTGCGAGGGAAATGCGGACTCGATGCCTTCGATGATGAGGGCCTCGGACGCGTGATCCGTGGCCGTGACGAGGTTCGTGCGGCCCTTGTGTTCGGCCGGCCGCTCGAGGAGCGCCGCCCGACGGATCAGCGCGCCGGCATCCCTTGCCAGTTGCTCGGCGACGGCCAGCGCATCCTGGCCTCGCGCCGACCGGGGCAACGAGCGTCCATCACTGACCACGTTGCCCCCTGCTCCCGTGGATCGTGAGCCATCTGTCGGCGGAGCCCGATCATATGCGCCGCCGTCCGCGCGGTCACGAGCCGAACGGCCCGTGCCGTTCGATCGCTCTACATCGTTTAGGGCGTCGTTAGCAGCCGGTTAGCACTCCGCCGCTACCGTACGTCATAGCCAAACTACGGCCGTCGAGGAGAGTCTGCATGCCGTCCTCGCCCCTGTCCGCGCTGCTGAGACGCCGTCCGGTCCGGTTTCTGCTGGCGGGCGGCCTATGCGCCGTGGCGCAGCTCGGGATGTTGCTCGTCCTCACCGCGCGAGGGGCTGCGCCGCTGCTCGCGAACGCGACCGCCTTCACCATCGCCGCGCACCTGAATTTCGTGGTCAGCTCTACCTTCACCTGGGGCGACCGCCGGGGCGGTTCGCTGCTCGCCAGGTGGGTCGCCTACCTGGTCGCCATCTCCGGGACGGCGCTGCTCAACCTCGCGGTGTTCGAGGTTGCCAGGGCCGTCCTACCCGTCGCGGTCGCGGCGGCGGCCGGCATCGCCGTCGCGGCGGCCCTGAACTTCGTGATCGGCGACCGCGCCATCTTCCGGTCGGATCCGCACGTTGCGGGTGCCCCTCGACCGTTGCGTCCCTCGACATCCACACTCGCACCGACGGAGCAGCCCCGATGAACAGTGAAGCCCAGGCGATCCCGTACCCGACCCGCTCGCGAGGTCTGAGCGGCGGATCGAGCCGCGAGCGTGCTCTGCTCTACGCGCGGCGCGGGTACCCGTACCTGCCGCTCTTCTCAGTCACGTTGATCGCGCTGCTCCTCAACGCGTGGGGGCTATCGCGCGCGGGATATGGGAACACCTACTACGCCGCCGCAGCGCGCTCGATGACGATGTCCTGGAAGAACTTCTTCTTCGGGGCGTTCGACCCCGGCGGGTTCATCACCGTGGACAAGCCGCCCGCCTTCCTGTGGGTCGGGGCGCTGTCCGCGCGCATCTTCGGCTACTCGACGTGGTCGATCCTGCTGCCGAGCGCCGTGGCGGGCGCGGCTTCCGTGGCGCTGTTGTGGCTCCTCGTGCGCCGGTACTTCGGCACCGTGGCGGCGACGGTGGCGGGCCTCGTGCTCGCGCTCACGCCGATCTCCGTGGCCGTGAACCGTCTGAACCTCCCCGAGCCGTTCTTGATCCTCCTCCTGCTCGGCGCGGCGGCCGCCGTGCTCCGCTCGCTCGACAGTCCGAGGTGGTGGGCCTGGATCGCCGCCGCGGGCGCGCTCGTCGGGGTCGCCTTCAACACGAAGATGCTCGTCGGGTGGATGCCCGGGCCTGCGTTCGTGGCCGCGATCCTCGTCGGCGTCGCCGGCAGCTGGCGGGTGAGCTGGCGCTCCTGGCTGCCGAGGGTGGCGCTGCTCGGCCTGGTGACGTTCCTCGTCTCGGCCTCGTGGCTGGTGGCGGTCGACCTCTGGCCCACCTCGCAGCGGCCATACATCGGTGGCAGCTCCGACAACACCGTCCAGGACCTGGTGCTGAACTACAACGGCATCGACCGCGTGGAAGGCACAGACCAGGGCTTCGGCAACCGCCCGCAGAACGCGAACGGTGCCGGCGCGCAGAACAACCCGCTCCGAGGCAACCCGCCCGCGGGCGCCGCACCCGGCGGTCAGCCGGGGGCGGCCGGTGGACAGCCCGGCCCCGCGAACGGCGCCGGCGGCATCATCGCCGGGCAGCCCGGGCCCTGGCGCATGTTTGACGCCGCGAACGGAGGCCAGATCGCGTGGTTCCTGCCGTTCGCGGGCCTCGGGGCGTTGCTGGCCCTGTGGAGCTGGCGACGCGACCGGCTGCGGCGCGCCCAGGTGCTGCTCTGGGTCGGCTGGGTCGTGACGTTCGGTGTGATCTTCTCGTATGCCCAGGGCATCTATCACAGCTACTACACCTCGGTGATGGCGCCGGGAATCGCGGCGCTGACCGGCATCGGCGCGGTGGCCGCGGCGGACCTCGTCCGGCGCGAGCGCTGGTGGCTGGCCGCCGCGCCGGCGGCGCTCGTGGCCGCCGCGCTGGCCGTGCAGCTCAAAGTCGCCGGGCGTGTGCCCGACTTCTACGGCTGGCTGCGCCCATACGCGGTGGTGCTGGCCGTGGCGGGCCTCGTCGTCCTCGCGGCCTGCTTGTGGCGTCGCCGCCCGCCGATGATCGGGCTCGCCGTTTCGATCGCGGGCCTGCTGTTGCTGCCCGCCGCCTGGTCGTTCTCCGAGACGGCGAACGCGTCCCTCAACGCCTCTCTCCCCCAGGCCGGACCCCGAGGCGGCGCGGCCGGCCGCACGTTCGGCTCCGCCTCGTTCGATGATGGGACGGCCGCGCTCGCGCAGTGGCTACAGGCGAATGCCGACCCCGGCGCGCGCTGGCAGCTCGTGGTGAGCAGCTCGCAAAACGGCTCGACGCTGATCGCCGAGTACCAGGTCTCGGTCATGGCCATCGGCGGCTTCTCCGGCCGCGATGACGCCATCACGGCCGACCACTTCGCCGACCTCGTCGCCTCGGGCGACGTCCGCTACGTCCTGGCGACGCAGCAGGGTTTCGGTGGTCGTGGCTTCACCGGCCCCGGCGCCTTCGGCACGAACGGCGGCGCGGCCGGCGGCACGCTCCCGAATGGTGCGGTCCCCAACGCAACGGGCCAGAACGCGCAGGGCACGACGCCCGGGGCCGGCGGCCAGTTCAACCGGTCCGACGGCGGGCAGCGTCAGGGCGCGGCCTCGAGCGGCGCCGCGCCGGGGGTGACCGGCGCCGGGGCGGCCGCCAGCGGCACGCTGCCGAACG
>JAIBBD010000027.1 GCA_019694855.1 Dehalococcoidia bacterium | reverse complement strand
CTGCGCCGGCCCGAGCGACGCCGCCCCCATCGCCGCCAGCACGTAGATGCCGTCGCCGACGATCGCGCCGATCACCAGCAGCGTGAAGTCGCCCAGCCCCAGGCCGCGCGCAAACGCCTCCTCCTCCACGCCTGCCGTCGGTCTCCCGCTCATGCCGGCATCATCCGACATCGCCGGGCCGCGGGCCTACCTCCGTCAGTGATCCGCGCGTCGTGCCGGCGCGAGTGATCTTCGTGACCGCTTCCGAAGGAGGAATCCCGATGCCCTTCTCCCGCCTGTCTGCGAAACGGCTCTGGCTCCCCGTGCTCGCCCTCGCCCTGACGGCCCTCGTAGTGGCCGCCTGCGGCGGTGACGATGACGAGGACAGCGAGTACGCCACCTCGACCGCCGCCGCCTCCACCGCCACGACGGCCGCCTCGGCCACCACCCCGGCCGCGTCCGGCTCCACGGTGAACATCGCCGTGAAGACCATCGACAGCGGCTCGTACCTCGCCGGCCCCGAGGGCAAGGCCCTCTACGTCTTCACCAAGGACGCCGCAGGCAAGTCCAACTGCACCGGTCAGTGCCTCCAGGCCTGGCCGCCGCTCACTCTCAAGGCCGGCGAGAGCGTGAAGGCCGACGCCGCCGCGAAGGGCAAGTTCGACTCCATCGACACGCCCAGCGGCAAGCAGGTCACCTACAACGGCGCCCCGCTGTACTACTACACCCCGGACGTCACCGCCTCGGACGTTAAGGGCCATCTCGTTGGCAACGTCTGGTTCCTCGCGAGGCCCGACACCGCCTCCAACTTCGTCGTCAGCGTCCGCAGCGACGGCTCGCCGAAGACCCCCTACCTCATTGGCCAGACCGGCATGACGCTCTACACCTTCGCGAACGACACCCCGAACACGAGCAACTGCACCGGCCAGTGCATCACCAACTGGCCCGCCCTCCTCGTCGCCGATGGTCAGGACCCGACCGCCGGCCCCGGCGCTGGCGGCCAGCTCGGCGTCTTCGTCCGCGACGATGGCAAGCGCCAGGTCACCTACAAGGGCCAGCCGCTCTACTACTGGCAGGGCGACAAGAAGCCGACCGACACCACCGGCGACGGTGTCGGCAACGTCTGGAAGATCGCCATCCCCTGACGGGCGCCACCGCCCCCGCGCGTCCCCGCGCGAGGCGGCACGCACAACGAAGGGCCGGGCAGCCATGCCCGGCCCTTCCCGATCCCTCTACAGTCGTTCAATGCTCAACGCCGCTCGATTCGATCGCGCTGCCGCCGCGCCCCCCGGCCGCGCCAACCCCGGGGAGCGCCGGGACTTCCAGTCCGTCGCGTTCTTGCCCGTGCCCCGCTGAAGTCGAGAGGCTCATCTCGTAGTTCCGGGCGTCAGTTCCTTCGAGGAGGCCCGCGCGGTGTCTATCCGTGCCGCGCCATCTTTGCCTTCAGCTGGTCGATCGGCTCGATCGGCGTCGGATCCACCCCGTTTAGCATCGCCAGGTAGAGCGACACCCAGTCACCGAGGTACGTCCCCCGCAGCATCGCGTCCAGCGGCTCATCGCCCCCGATCAGCAGCTCATCGTGCTGGATGCCGGCCTCGTCGAGCGCCTCGCCCGTCAGCCGCACCCGCAACCGGCTGCGAGGGTGCAGCAACGGGCTGTCGAGGAACAGGACGTGCAACGCCTCGCGTGCGATCCCCGGCTTGCCGAAGCCCACGATCAGGTTGTGGTTGACCTCGGGCAGCGCGCCGTGGAACGCCCACTGCTTCGCGTTCTCGCTCATCTGCCCGGCCCACCGCCGCGCCGCCACCTCGAAGAAATCCGGCCCCACGATCACCGGCACACGCCCGTGCAGCGCCTCCGCGATCTGTTTCGCCGCGTTCTCGGCGTACGGCGTCTCCACCCCCCAGTCCCGCGAGGCCTGCGCCAGCTCGCGCAGCGCCGTGCCGACACTCTCCGCCGTCACGTCCAGCGCTCCGAGTCGTTCGAGCACAGCCAGCAGCGGGAAGATGCCCCACCCGATCGCCGCCCGTGGCGGCCCGTCGTACTGGTAGCGCAGCACGGCATACCCGAGCTGCTCCGCCAGCCGCCCGAGGCGGCCCCCGCTGGTCAGCGCCATTCGCATGCCTGGCGTCCCCAGCGCGGCCTGGAACGCCTCCAATGTCTCCTCCGTGTCGCCGGAGTACGAGGCGGCGACGACCAGGGTCTCTTCGTCGACGTGCGGCAGCGTGTACCCGCGCACGATTTGCAGCGGTACCGATCCCATGCGCAGCGCGAGCGTCGCAGCCACGTCAGCGCCGATCGCCGACCCGCCCATCCCGAGGATCACCACCCGTCGCGGCTTGAAGAACGTCGCCGGGATCTCCCAGCGCGCCCCGGCCTCCCACGCGCCGCGGCACTGCTCCGGCAGTTCCGCCATCAGGCGTCGCATCCCCGACACGTCGAGCTGCTCGTACACCTCGCTCCGGTCGAGCTCGCTCGTCAGCTCGAGGTTGATCACAGGCTGATGCCCGCCAGTTCCTGGCCCGCCCGCAGCGCCTGCTGCACCTGCTCCGACGAGGGCATCTCCGCGTAGATGCGCAACAACGGCTCCGTCCCGCTGAATCGCATCAGCAGCCACCACCCGCCCTCGAGCACGAATCGGAACCCGTCCACGGTGTCGCGCGACACCACCGGCAGCCCCGCGATCGTGCTCGGCTCGGCAGCCGCCACCCGGGCCCGGATCGCGTCGCGCTCGTCGCCGCGCAGGGTGATGTCCACTCGGTCGTACTCGTGCGGCCCGACCTCCGCGTACAGCGCGGCCAGCAACTCCGAGGGCCGCTTGCCCGTCTTTACCATCGCCTCGAGCAGCAACAACCCCGAAAGCACGCCGTCACGTTCCGGGATGTGCCCGCGGAACGCGTACCCGCCCGACTCCTCGCCCGCGAGCAGCGCGTTGCTCTCCATCATCTTCGGACCCAGGTGCACGAACCCCACCGGCGTCTCGTACACCGGGCAGCCGTACAGCTCGCCCAGGCGGTCCACCATGCGCGTCATCGTCACCGACCGCACGATCGGCCCGCGCTGGCCCCGGCCCGTCACGAGGTAGTGCGCGAGCAACGCGAACGTCTGCAACTGCGTGATGAACCGGCCGTGTTCGTCCGCAAACCCCAGCCGGTCGCCGTCGCCGTCCGTCGACAGCCCCACGTCGTACCCGTCCTGCGCGATCCGCCCCAGCTGCTCCGCGAGGTTCACCGCGATCGGCTCGGGCGCTCGCATCCCCGGGAAGATCGGGTTCCGCGCGTCGTGTAGCTCGTGCACCTCCGTCGCGTCTCCCGCGAGCAGCTCCATCGTGTAGCCCATCGCCGCGCCAAACATCGAGTCCACGAGGATGTTCAGGCCGGCCTGGCGGATCGCCTGCGTGTCCACGAACTCTCGCAGCGCTGCGAGGTACGTCGGCCGCGGGTCGAATCGCTCCACCAGCCCGCGCGACTCCGCCTCCCCCAGTGCCATCGACTGCACGCCGCCGGCCGCGGCGATGCCGTCCAGCGACTCTTCGATCGCCTTCGTCACCGCCGGCGGCGCAGACCCCCCGTAGTGCTGCTTGATCTTGAACCCGTTCCAGCGCGCCGGGTTGTGGCTCGCCGTGATCATCACGCCGCCGCCGGCCTCCAGCTGCAGCACCGAGTGCGACAGCGCCGGCGTCGGGCAGTGCTCCGAGGCGAGCCACACCCTGATCCCGTTCCCCGCCATCACCTCCGCGACCAGCGAGGCGAACGTCGAGGAGAGGAACCGCGTGTCGTACCCGACCACGATCCCGCGCTCCGCTTGCCCGGCGGCCCGCAACTGGTTCGCTGTCCCCTGTGCTGCCAGCCGCACGTTCGCGAACGTGTAGTCGTCGGCGATCACGCCGCGCCACCCGTCGGTCCCGAAGTGGATCTCGCTCATGACCGCCCCATTACTCGCCGGTGTACACCGTGTCCGGCTCGACGCGCGTTCCTCGATGCACATACACCCCGGCCGCAACCGTTGCGTAGTGCCCGATGACCGCCCCTTCGACGTGCGCCCCCGCCTCGATCCGCGCTCCGCTCGCCACCACCGTGTCGAGCACACGCGCTCCCGCTCCCACCGTGACATCGTCCCACAGCACCGAGGAAGAGACCTTCGCCCCCTCGTGCAACGTGCAGCGCGCTCCTGCGACCGCTGGCCCCTCGATCGTCGCGCCCGCGTCGAGGCGCGTTCCCGTCCCCAGCAGCGCGGGCGGGCTCACTCGCGCTCCCGGAGCGACCTCGGCCCCCTCGGTCACGATGCCGCCTGTCGCCCACGGATCGGGCAGCCCAGCGGCGCACGCGCCCCCCAGCAGGTCGAGGTTCACCCGCCGGTACGCCTCCGGGTTCCCCACGTCCATCCAGTAGCCGTGGTGCCGGAATCCGAAGATCCCGCGGCCGCCCCCGGCCAGCCGGGGGAACAGCCCGTCCTCGACCCGGTTGAAGCTCGTCCCGTCCATCTCCGCGACTAGGGAGGGCTCGAATAGCCAGAACCCCGCATTGATCCACCGTGAGGGCGCATCCTCGCGCTTCGGCTTCTCCACGAACCGTGTGATCCGCTCCGCCCCGTCCAGCGCCACGACCCCGAACGCCGAGGGGTCCTCCACCTCGTGCAGCGCAATCGAGAGCTCTGCGCCGCGCGCCTGGTGCGCCTCGACGAACGCCGTCACGTCGAGGTCGGTCACGATGTCCCCGTTGCAGACGAGGAACCGTTCCCGCCAGCCGGCCGCGATCGAGGCGATCGCGCCTCCCGATCCCAGTGGCGTCTCCTCGTACGCGTACTCGAGGTCGAGGCCCAGTCGCTCCCCGTCCCCGAAGGCCTCGCGCACCGCCTCGCTCCGTCGCGTCATCGCGAGCGTGATCGAGGCGATGCCGTGTCGCTTCAGCTGTAGCAGCAAGTGGTCGAGCAGTGGTCGGTTCAACACCGGGACCAGCTGCTTCGGCGTCCGCAACGTCAGCGGTCGCAGCCGGGTCCCCTCACCACCTACGAGGACGATCGCGCGCATGCCAAGACTCTACCCGCCCGCCCCTCCCGAGGGCCATCTGGGGTGGCGGCCGAGTCACGCGTGCTGCGCCAGCATGATTGCCTCCATGGCAGACCGAGGCTGCCTTGAGGCGTATAAACGAACCGGCGACCGCCTGATCGCCGAGGCGCCGGCATCCGGGTGGAGGAAGAAACCATGTTTGAGCAGGCACCGAGACCAGTCATCTGGGCTGCCGCCCTGACGGTGTTCAATGCGGTCGTGGGATTCGCCGTCGCGGCCGTATGGCCCGACATAGACGACCGCGGGACGCTGATCGTCGTCGGGGGAGTCCTCACGTTGTTAATGCTCGGCGCTACGCTCTGGCTGTGGCGCCGCGCGAAGTGGGGCGGCATCGCCTTCATCGCGATCAACGCCGTCAATGCCCTGTCGGCCCTGCCCGCGTTGTTTGCCGGGGATGCGGCCTTTGCGGTGATCGGCGTCATCTCCGCGCTGCTCAGCGTGGCGGCCATCGTCTTCGTGCTGCGGCCCGAGGCGAAACCGTACTGGAGCTAACTCCGCCGGTGCAGCGAGTGACCCGGTAGCAAGGCAGGCGCTGACCTCAGCGTGACGGTGACGGACATCCCGTTCTCCGCTCGCACGTCGCGCCCGGTGCTGCCTATGCCGCCCGCGCTGCCTCGGCGCCGTGCGCGTTGGCCTCGAGGCGTTCGCGCGCCCGCGCACTGCGCGTCCGCCGGCGTCGGCGCGCCACCGTCCGTCGCCCTGCCTCGACGGCGTTCCCGGCCAGCAGCCCGGCCAACAGGAAGTACACCACGCCGAACTGCATGAACACCGCGTAGCTGCCCGCCGCCACCAGCGCGCCATAGATCGCCTGGTCGCGATACCGCACTGGCGACGTCGGCGGGTCCGTCAGCATGAAGAACGCGAAGAACAGAGCCGCCTGCAGGTCTGGTGAGCGGAATACCTCGGACACCTGGTCCGGGCTTCCCGCGATCGCCGTCACCGTGAACAGCACGAGATACGCGCCGAGGAACGTCGCCACCATCGGCAGCTTGTTCAGCCGCCGCGCGATCCACCATCCGCTCACCGCGACCGCCGCCACCCCGATCGCTCCGAGGTCGGGCAGCGCCGCCCACCAGCTTTGCCCGCTCCCGAACACCACCGAGGACGCCACCAGCCCGAGCGCGGCCGGGTTGAACACGTGCGACCCGCCCAACCGCACGATGTGCTTCGCGAAAATCGCCGCGATCGCGATCACCACCACGACCTGTACCCGCTCGAACGGGTCAACGAGGCCCCCGATGAACAGCCCGGTCAGCAACGCGCCGCTCGGGAAGGCCCACTCCCCCCACATCCCGTACACGATCATCACGTCGAGGGCCGCCGCCGCCAGCGCGCCCGCCGCCAGCAGACGCGGCCCGTCCCCGGCACTGTTCGGAGCCGCCACCCCCAGTAGCGCGACGAGGATGATCAGCATCAGCCCCTTCGGTGTGCGGAAGAACCGCAGCCCGCGCTGCGCCGCCCGTGTCATAGCGCCAGTCTCCCGAAGCTGCTCGTCATCACGCGCTCCAGATCCCTCGTGACGAGCAGCCCCTCGCCACCGTTCGCCTCGACGAGGCGCAATCCCGCGGGCACGCCGAGCACGAACGCAGCCGTCGACAGCCCGTCCGCGAGCATTGCCGTCGGCGCGACGACCGTGGTGCTCACGACTCCGCCCACAGCCTGCCCGGTCCCCGGCTCCACGATGTGATGCCCGGCCGCCGAGGTGCGCTGATAGTCCCCCGAGGTGCAGACCGCGCCTTCGCTCAGGCCCAGCACCGCCAGCAGCGCGTCCGGGTCGCGCGGATGCTGGATGCCGATCTCATAGGGCTCCCCGGCTGGCGCCCGCACGAGCACGTCGCCGCCCGCGAACACCGCCACTCGCTCAAAGGACGCCAGCTCCCGGGCCGCGAGGTCTACCGCGAACCCCTTCGCCACCGCGCCCAGGTCCAGCACGAGCCGCCGGTGCAAGGTCACGGTGCTTGCCGCCCGGTCAATCTCCACGTCGCGGTAGCTGCCCTCGGTCGATTCGAGGGCCGCGCCCGCCCGCGCCCCCGTGCGGTAGTTCCGGTCGAATCCCGCCGCCTCGAGACGCCCCCCGACCGTGGGGTCGAACGCCCCATTCGTTTCCTCCGCGAGCGCCAGCGCAAATGCCAGCGGCTCGATCAGCAACGCGCTGACGTGCACGGGCACGCCCGCCTGCGCCGTCAGCCCCCGCAGCTCACTCTCCGGGTCGAACCGGCTGCACGTCGCCTCGACCCGCTCGAACCACCGCATCGCTCGCTCGATCGCATCGAGGGCGGCCGGCTCCTCGTCGCGATGCGCAACCTCGATCGTGACCGTCGTGTCCATGAACATCGCCGACCGTCGCACGCGCGTGCGCTTGCTCGCCGGCATCGGCCCCGTCGAGGGCTCAGTTCGCGCTGGCGAGTGCATTGGTGACCGCCTGGATGAAGCTCCGCGAGCTGTCCGTCGCCCCCGAGACGTAGTCCACCTGCGCCGACTGCCGGCTCACCACCTGCCCGGGCAGCGCGCCGATGCGCGAGCACGGGTAGCGCGTCAGGCACTGGCTGATCTGCACCGCCGTGATCTTCCCGCCCTCCACCGTCACCGTGGCCTCAATGCTGCCGTGGCGGCCCGTCCCGAAGCCCACGTACGTCCCGTCACGGTACGAGCCGCTCGAGGCTCCCGGCGTCGCCGTCGAGGTCGCGCGCTGCACGGTGACCGTTGGCGTCTGCGCCGGCGACGTCCCACGTGCCGTCGAAGTGGGGCTCGTGGTGGGGTCAGCGCTCGCCCGAGGCGTCGGCGTCGGTGCCGGTCCGGACTCCGCACTCTGTGCGGCGTCCTCCGTGACCGTGTACCCCACGGCGTACACCGCGAGGATGGCCGCCGAACTCAGCGCCGCGAGTCTGCCACTGAAATGACGAGGTTTGCTCATGCTGCCCCCGAGCCTGGCGGGCCGTTTCCGGCGACATCGTCTCACCCGCCCGTGAAGCGACTCCACGCCTTCTGTGAACGATGTGCTAACTCGGGGGGCCCGCCGCGGGACACGTGGACCCCTCGACGGCAGAGCGTCGCGGCGTATGCTTCCGCCTCAGATACACGCGGTCCGGCTGCCGAGGGGAGCGTCCCGTGGACGGCTACGATGTCCTCAAGTTCCTGCACGTCTACTCGGTCGTACTCTGGGTCGGCGGAGGCGCGTTGCTGAACATCATGGGCACGCGGCTCGCACGTGCCGGCACCTCGCAGCAACTCGCCGAATTCGGCGCGCAGGTCGAGTGGATCGGCCTGCACATCTTCACGCCGCTCTCCGTCTTCGCGCTCATCATGGGCATCCTGATGGCCCTCAATGATCGCTGGGACTTCGGCCAGACCTGGATCCAGCTCGGGCTCGGCGGCTGGTTCCTCTCCTTCCTCCTCGGCGCCGGCTTCCTCGGCCCCCAGTCCGGCAAACTCGGCCGTCTCGTCCGCGAGCACGGCCCCGATCACCCGGAGGTCCGCCCGAGGCTCACCCGCCTCCTCCTCGTCGCCCGCCTCGACGTCGTCCTCATGCTCCTCATCGTCGCCGACATGACCATCAAGCCCGGCCTCTAGCCACATCTCGCCCTCGCCGCGTCAGCGAGCTTGCCGAGACGCCTCGCCGTCTCGCAGCGGCGCGCGCCAGAGCGCGGCCGCGAGCGCCGCGAACCACGCCATCGAGGCGTAGATGTTTACCCGCTCGGCCAGGCCGACCCCGGGGGTCGGCCCCGGCATCGGCCGCGCGAGGTACCCGGCTAGCCCTCCGAACAGCGTTACCGCCATCGCCGTTGCCAGGGAGTACATCCGAAAACGCCTGCCACCGGCCATTGCGCCCAGCAACATCGTCGCGAGGATGAACCCGGACATCGCGAGCGTCACCAGGATGTGTCGCTGGTCGCGTCGCGAGTGGGGCGTCCCTCGCACATCCATCGGCCCCCAGAAGCCTCCGGCCGTGCTCGCTGCTCCGTACCCCGCCAGCGCTGCCGCCGCGAGCCGAATCGAGCGCCGGCCGCGCGCCGACCTCCAGATCCCCGCCGCAAATCCGAACACGAGCGCGTTGTAGATCGCACCGAGCCACAGCTGCGTCCGCCGCGTCGGCGACCCCACCGCGAACAGCTCACTCACCATCTGCGAGCCGAAGCGGTGGTACTCGGGATGCTGGCGTCGTGCCACCACGTCGATCGCCGCCAGATACAGTGCGGACGACAGCGGTCCGCACGCCAGCAACACTTTCCGAGCCATCACCCGCCTCCGATTCCCGATCATCCTGAACCGGAAAGTCAAGGCGCGCCTCAAACCGCTCCCCTGACCGTCGCTGCCTTCGGTGATGCGCGACCTCCACCCGAGCACCGCCACCACCGGCAGCCGACTCCGAGCTTTCCCTTCCCCTCCCGGGGGGAAGGCGCGGGAGGGGTCCCCACACCCACTATGACGAACCCGGACTCGAAGCCCGCCAGGGGGCTCCGAAGACCAGCGACTCCATCGAGGCGCCCGCACACTGGCGGCCACCCGCCCCCGCCCCGAAAATAGAACCCCTCAGCTACCATCCCTACATACGCCCCCGCCCCTCCATCGAGGGCCGGCCAGCGTGCGCTCCGAGGAGGAACACATGACGACGGTGCAGAACGCCCCCGGCGCCGCCGGCCACATCGCCGACCCCGGCCTCGCCCTCCAGGGCGTTCGCCGCATTGAATGGGCCGCGCGCGAGATGCCCGTCCTCGCCCAGATCCGCGAGCGCTTCGCAAAAGAACGCCCCTTCGAGGGCGTCCGCATGGCCGCCTGCCTCCACATCACCTCGGAAACTGCCAACCTCGCCCTCGCCCTCCACGACGGCGGCGCTGACCTCCGCCTCGCCGCCTCAAACCCGCTCTCTACCCAGGACGAAGTAGCCGCCGCCCTGGTCGCCGAGTACGGCATCCCGACCTTCGCCATCAAGGGCGAAGACAGCGCCACCTACTATCAGCACCTGAACAGCGCTGCAGACCACGGCCCGCAGCTCACGATGGACGACGGCGCAGACATGGTTGCTCTCCTCCACCGCGAGCGCCGTGACCTGCTCGCCGGCGTGATTGGCGGCACCGAGGAGACCACCACCGGCGTCGTCCGCCTCCGCGCCCTGGCCGCCGAGGGCAAGCTCGGCTACCCCATCGTCGCCGTCAACGAAGCCGACACCAAGCACATGTTCGACAACCGCTACGGCACCGGGCAGTCCACCATCGACGGCATCACCCGCGCCACCAACATCCTCCTCGCCGGCAAAAACCTCGTCGTCTGCGGCTACGGTTGGTGCGGCAAGGGCGTCGCTTCGAGGGCCCGCGGCCTCGGCGCGCAAGTCATCGTCACCGAGGTTCAGCCCCTCCGCGCCCTCGAGGCCGTCATGGACGGCTTCCGGGTCATGCCCATCCTCGACGCCGCCCTCATCGGCGACATCTTTGTCACCGTCACCGGCGACATCAACGTCATCGACGCCCCCTCCTTCGAGGCCATGAAGACCGGCGCCGTCCTCGCCAACTCCGGCCACTTCGACGCCGAGATCAACCTCAAAGCCCTCGAAGGCATGACCGAGGCGCGCCGCCCGCTCCGCCCCTTCGTGGAGGAGTTCACCCTCCAGGACGGCCGCAAGCTCGTCGTCCTCGCTGAAGGCCGCCTCATCAACCTCGGCGCCGCCGAGGGCCACCCCGCCTCCGTCATGGACATGTCCTTCGCCAACCAGGCACTCTGTTCCGAGTACCTCGTCGCGCAGCACGCGTCACTCAAACCCGACGTTTACAACGTCCCCCGCGACATCGACGACGAAGTCGCCCGCCTCAAGCTCGCCGCCATGGGCGTCGCCATCGACACCCTCACCGAGGAGCAGCACCGCTACCTCAACTCCTGGGAGCTCGGCACGCAGTAGCCGCCGCTGCCTCGTTGCCAACCACCGTTCCCCCGGCCATGATCCGAGGGCAACGCGCCGTGGCCACAAGGGGCGAGCATGGCCAGTACTGCTGACATCGCCGTCATCGGCGGCTCCGGCTTCTACGACCTCGAAGGCCTCCGCGATGCGCGCCCACTCGAGGTCGATACCCCCTTCGGTGCCACCTCCTCGCCGATCCTGGTCGGCGAGCTCCACGGTAAGCGCGTAGCCTTCATCGCTCGTCACGGCGAGGGTCACCGCATCCTCCCAGCCGAGGTCCCCTCGCGCGCCAACCTCTGGGCTCTCAAGCACCTCGGCGTGCGCCGCGTGCTGGCGGTCTCCGCCGTTGGCTCGCTGCAGCAGCAATATCACCCGCTCGACGCCGTCGTCCCCGACCAGCTCCTCGACCGCACCCGAGGGCGCGCAGCGACCTACTTCGGGGACGGCGTCGTCGCCCACATCGGCTTCGCCGACCCCTTCTGCGACGAAACCCGCGAGGCCTTGGCCGCGGCCTCCGAGGCAGCCGGCGTCACCACCCATCGCGGTGGCACGCTCGTGGTCATCGAGGGGCCTGCCTTCTCCACCCGCGCTGAGTCCCGCCTCTACCAGTCCTGGGGCGCCGCCGTCATCGGCATGACCGCCCTTCCCGAGGCCAAGCTCGCCCGCGAGGCCGAGCTCTGCTATGCCTCCATCTGCTACGTCACCGACTACGATGTATGGCACGACCAGGAAGAAGACGTCGGAGTGGAGCTGGTCGTCGAGAACATGCGCCGCAACATCCAGCACGCCCGCGACACCGTCAGCCGCACCATCGCGGCCCTGCCGATCGAGGGCGCCTGCGCCTGCGGTGATGCCCTCAACGGCGCCGTGATCACCGCGCCCGATGCCGTCCCTCCGGCGACGAGGCAACGCCTCGCCTTCATGCTCGACCGCTACTGGGGCGTCCAGTGACCGACGCGCTCTACGGCCCCGCCGCCGAGGCGCGTCCGCGCTTCCGCGTCCGGCGCGTCGTCGACCGCCGCGTGCTCGATGCGGCGCTCAGCGAGGATCGCGCGTACGCCGCCTACGCCCTCGGCCATCTCGAGCCCGGCCTCTTCGAGCAGTCGCGCTTCTGGCTCGCCGAAGGCCCGAGCGGCAGCGGCGTGCTCCTCCACGCGGATGGTCTGCTCGGGCGCACCACCGTGGTCGTCGGCGACCCTCACGCCGTCGATGCCCTCGTCGCCCTCCACCCCGGCACGCGCGGCTCTTACCTCGCCACCGGCTCTCCCGACCACCTCGAGGCCCTGCGCCGCACCTACCTCGTGCTCGGCTCGCTCGAGATGCGCCGCATGTCCGTCACCGCCGCCACCTTCGCCCCGCGCCCGTCACTTCGGCACGACGTGCGGCGCCTCGGCGGCCATGACACCCGCGCGCTCAACATGCTCTATTCCACCGAGGGCCCGCCGACGGCGTATACCGCCGACCAGGTGAACCAGTCCGTCTACTACGGCGCCTTCGAGGCCAATCGCCTCGTCTCCGTGGCCGGCACCCACGTCGTCGCCCCCCACGCGGGCGTCGCCGTCGTCGGCAACGTCTTCACCCACGCGAAGTACCGGGGCCTCGGCCTCGCCGAGTGCGTCACCTCGGCCGTCACCGACGAACTCCTGAACCAGCGCGGTTGCGCCCTCGTCACCCTCACCGTGAACCCGGCCAACACCCCCGCCGTGCGCGCCTATACCCGCCTCGGCTACGAGCCGGGCGTCTCCGTCATCGAGGCCCGCATCCGGCGCAAAGACGCCCTGGGCGTCACGTCCCTCGCCCGCCGCTGGCTTGCCCGTCGCGCCGCCCGCGGCGGCGACCCCGGTGACGAACTCGCCACCGCCCGCGGCTGATCCGCCGAAGCACCGCAACGGCGCCACGCCGTGTGTTCAGGACCCTACGGGTTGAGCAGCGATCGCCGGACCGCGTCGGGCTTCAAATCCTCCGGCACGTCGTTGTGGAACACATCCTGGTCGAACGGCCGGTCCATCTTGTAACCGCCGAGCTCCGACTGCGGGAACGCGAGGTCAATCCGCTCCGCATCCCCGCGCACCGCGAGCGTCGCCTCGAGCCAGTAATCGAACTGGTGCGGCGCGTCCACCTCGAACGCACTCTCGCGCACCGTCTTCACCGTACCCAGCCGCTGCCCGTCCGCGCTGAAAACTCCCGCGCCCACGACGATGTCCATGCCGACACCTCCTCCGACCACTCACCCCGCCGATCGTACCGCCGGCGTGCCAACGGAGCGCCGAGGCAGCACTGCCCGCGCCCCACCGACAACCGTCCGACCCTGCCGAGCAACCTCCGACGAACGGGGGTTCAAAGGGGACGAAGCCCCCGTTACAGGGCGGGAGGGTGGGTCATCCGAAAAAGAAACAGCCGGGCCGCGAAGTTGGCCGTCGATCACGGCAGCGCAGCCGCCGCCCGCTGCGGCCCACGAGTCCTGAACCCGCTCACGCGCCCTTGCCGCCCAACGGCCGCCCGAGGCAGACCCTTCGCACTGCGTGTGAGACCGCCGAGTTTCACCATGTGACCATCCGACCCTGCCGAGCAACCTCCGACGAACGGGGGGTTCAAAGGGGGCGAAGCCCCCTTTACAGGGCGGGAGGGTGGGGCATCTGAAAAAGAAACAGCCGGGCCGCGAAGCGGACCGCCCATCACGGCGGCGCAGCCGCCGCCCCTGCGGCCCACGAGTCCTGAACCCGCTCACGCCGCCCTTGCCGCCCAACGGCCGCCCGAGGCACACGTCGCCCCACAGCGCGGGAGGGGGCTGAGGGGGCAGCGATCTACGCCCCGAAGCGTGAGCGGCGCGCCCTGCCGCTACTCGTCGCCGCCCTCCACGCGCACCGGCGCCGCCACCACCTGCGGCGGTGCCTCCACGCTGATCCGAGGCAACACCCGGTCCAGCCAGCCAGGCAGCCACCAGTTGCTCTTCCCCAGCAGCTCCATCGTCGCCGGCACCAGCAGCATGCGTACCACCGAGGCGTCCAGCAGCACCGCGGTCGCCAGCCCCACCCCGAACAGCTTCACCACCCGGTCGTCTTCGAACATGAAGCTTCCGAACACCACGACCATGATCGCCGCTGCCGCCGTGATCACCCGCGCCGTCGAGGCGAGACCATCCGCCACCGAGGTGAACGCGTTCCCCGAGCGGTCGTACTCCTCCTTCACCCGCGAGAGCAGGAACACCTCGTAGTCCATCGACAGCCCGAACACGATCGCGAACATCATCATCGGGATGAACGGCTCGATCGGCGCCTCCGCCGTCCCGAACAGCCAGCCGAACCAGCCCCACTGGAAGATCGCGATCACCACCCCGTAGGCCGCCCCGATCGACAGCACATTCATCACCACCGCCTTCAGCGGCACCACCACCGAGCGGAACACCGCCATCAGCAGCAGGAACGACAGCGTCAGCACCGCGCCGAAGAACAGCAGCAGCCGCCCGGCCAGGTAGTCGCTGAAGTCGATGTTCGCCGCCACCGTCCCCGTGATGTTCACCGCCAGCGTCGAGCCGCCGAGGGCTCCCGGGATCACCTCCTGACGCAGGCGGTTCACCAGATCGCTCGTCGCCGCATCCTGCGGCGCCGTCGTCGGCACCACCTGTACGAGGTACGCGGGCGACGCGTTCGGGTTCGCCCGGTCGCTTGGGATCGGCGGGGACACCGAGGCCACGCCGTCGGCGCCCTTGAGCGCCGCCACCAGCGGCTGCAGCGCGTTGCGGTCCGCGTCGTTGCGGACCTCGGCCGTCACCAGCAACGGCCCGTTGAACCCGGGCCCGAACCCCTCCGCCAGCAAGTCGTACGCCCGCCGCGTCGTCGTCTCCTCCCGGTAGTTCCCCTCGTCCGAGAACCCGAGGCGCAGTGAAAGCATCGGCGAGGCCAGCGCAATCAGGATCGCCGACCCTACGAACACCGCGAGCCAGGGGTGCGCCTGCACCATGCGGCTCCAGCGGTACGCCACCGCCCGCTGCGGGGCGCCCGGCGCGCGCTTCGGCACGAGTTCCTTCAGCGTCGGCACCCAGCGCCCGCCGATGAACACCAGCACTGCGATCGGGAACCCGACCAGCAGCGCCGTGATCCCGAGGCCGGCCCCGAACAGCGCCAGCGACACGAACCCCGCGGCGAGGAGCCCGTACCAGCGCGTCACCTCCACGCGCTCCCGTGCAAACCCGAGCAGCGCCGGCAACAGCGTGATCGAGGCCAGCATCGTCGTCAGCACGGTCACCGCCGCGCCGATGCCGAGGCCTGCGATGAACGCCAGCCCCATCAACAGCATCCCCAGCAGCGAGATCACCACCGTCAGCCCGGCGAAGATCACGGCCCGCCCCGCCGTGTTCATCGCCACCACCGTCGACTGCTCCGGCCCCTCGCCTGCATGCAGCCCCTCACGGAACCGCGTCACGATGAACAGCGCGTAGTCGATCCCCACGCCAAGGCCGATCATCGCCCCGATCGTCGTCGCGAAGTCCGGCATCGAGATCAGGTTCGAAATCAGCGATACGAGGCCGATGCCCGTACCCACGCCCACTACCGCCACGCTCAGCGGTAGCCCCATCGCCAGCACGGACCCGAACGCGAGGATCAATACGACCACCGCGAACGACAGTCCGATGAACTCGGACTCCGGCGGCTTGAACTCCGCCAGCGCCCCGCCTCCGATCTCCACCGTCAGCCCGTCGATCTGCGGCCGGATCTTCGCCATGTCCGCGCCGTACTCCGCCGTCGTGTTGAAGTCGAGGTCCTGCTGCAGGCTCAGCGAGGCGTATGCCACCGTCCGGTCCGGGTTCACCTGCGCGGTCCCCTGTTCCGAGTAGGGGCTCGTTACCTGGACGCCGCGATAGGTCGCCACCTCCGCGAACATCGCTTCCATCGCCGAGCGCACCGCCGGGTCATCCACCCCCTGCCGTGCTCGGAACACGATCGAGCCGCTCTGGCCGCTGCCCGCCCCCCCGAAGTGCGCGTCGAGGGCATCGAATCCCCGCCGGCTCTCCGACGCCGGGATCTGGAACGTGTTGTCGAACGCCGCCCCCACGACCCCGACCGCCCCGAACACCGCCACGAGGATGAGCACCCACCCCGCCACTGCTCGCCATGGATGCTGATACGAGGCGCGCGCAAGTCGCTGCAGCATAGGAGGAGGCCTTTCTCGACAGCAGGGAATGAAGCCGGTGGCGGCGGATAAACGAAGCGGATGATCAGGTTACTGCCCCACGCTGCGTTTCGGCACCCACGCTGTCACCCGCGGCCGGGTGGATGGGAGAGCCTCGCCCCCTTCGAGGCGTGTGCTTCGCCGTCTTGCGCGACCGCCCGCGGCGAGGCCACGCAGGACCCGTGCCGAGGCTCTGACGGGGTCGCTGCCAGTCGGACGTTCAGCGCAGACGATTCCCGGTTCGGTCTCCGGTCCTGGTCGCCCGCCATCGAACGCTCCCGAGGACAACCCGCCTGCGGATCTCCTGGCGGTCGAAGTTGCCCTGAATCGCGTTCGTCGCCCGCACCCTCCCATCGCCCACCGTTCCGGTGGCGCACCGCCCCGCCGAGGTGGGAGGATAGCCGCACGCTCGCCCGCCTGACTCGGAGGACTGCATGACCACCACTTTCACGAGCTCGCCCTCGCTGCTCCTCACCAGCGAATCCGTCACCGAGGGCCATCCCGACAAGCTCTGCGACCAGGTCTCTGATGCCGTCCTCGACGCCATCCTCCAGCAGGATCCCATGGCCCGTGTCGCCTGTGAGGCCGCCGCCAACACCGGCTTCGTCTTCATCCTTGGCGAGATCTCCACCAACGCCTACGTCGACCTCCAGGACGTCGTCCGTCGCACCGTCCGTGACATCGGCTACAACGACTCTCGCATCGGCTTCGACTGGGAGACCTGCGGCGTCCTCTCCTCGATCAAGGAGCAGTCAGGCGACATCGCCATCGGCGTCAACTCCTCCTACGAGGCGCGAGCCGCCAGCGGTGAAGTCGAGCAGTACGACCTCGTCGGCGCCGGCGACCAGGGCATGATGATCGGCTTCGCCTGCAACGAGACCGACGAGTACATGCCCCTCACCATCACCCTCGCCCACCGCCTCGTGCGACGCCTTGCCGCCGTTCGCAAGAGTGAGGAGCTCACCTACCTCCGGCCCGACGGCAAGTCACAGGTCACCGTCGAATACGCCTACGGCGTCCCCAAGCGCATCGAGGCCGTCGTCGTCTCCACCCAGCACGACCCCGAGGTCAGCGAGGAGACCATTCGCCGCGACATCGAGGCCCTCGTCATCCGCCGCGAATGCCCGGCCGAACTGCTCCAGGACACCAAGATCTTCGTCAACCCGACCGGTCGCTTCGTACAGGGTGGACCCGCATCAGACGCGGGCCTCACCGGTCGCAAGATCATCGTGGACACCTACGGCGGCATCGCGCGCCACGGCGGCGGCGCCTTCAGCGGCAAGGATCCCACGAAGGTCGACCGCTCCGGCGCCTACGCCGCCCGCCACGTCGCCAAGAACGTCGTCGCCGCCGGCCTGGCCGACCGGCTCGAGGTGCAGGTCTCCTACGCCATCGGCGTCGCCCACCCCACCTCGATCAGCATCGAAACCTTCGGCACCGAGCACATCCCCACCACCGAGATCGAGCGCCTCGTCTCGAAGCATTTCGACCTCCGTCCGGCAGCCATCATCGACCGCTTCGAGCTGCGCCGCCCCATCTACCGCCAGACCGCCACCTACGGCCACTTCGGGCGCTCCGATCTCGACCTGCCCTGGGAGCGGCTCGACCGCGTCGACATCCTGCGTGCCGAGGCCGGCCTCGGCTCGATGCGCGTCGTGAAGTAGGACGCCGGGAAGCCATGTCGCCGGACACAACGCAGTGGGGACTCCGTAAGGAGTCCCCACTGCACAGAGCGCGGGCGAGTGCCTCAACGCCCGCGAACCGCCTGGATCCAAGCTAGCACCGCGGATCAAAGCTCCCGCCCCCGCGATCCTGACTATTCCACGCTTTTCTCCACGCTCTCCGAAAAAACAGCGCGCGCCCGCTCGTTCACGTCAGCCGACCGCGACACGCCCCCCGAGGTCGCTGCGCGCGAAGTTCGAGGGTGGAGTCGCCTTCCCTGGGGACTGACGCGCCACCACGGCTCGCTGGCCGCATCCGCACGCGAGCGGCCCACCTGAGAGGCGCCTGCAACGGCCTCGGCCCTGCTTGACTGCTCGCCGATTCGGCCCGCGTTCTATCAAGGGAGTGCGACAGGACTAACGAACACAGAAAGGCGCCTCATCAATGCGTTGGATGTACGCGGCTATAGCCGCCGTCGCACTCCTTACGGCCGTCGCTTCGGCCGGCCTGCTCATGACGACTCGTTCCGAGGCAGCGACCGGCACGATCTCCGGGCAGGCACTCATCCTGAACGGGAACGTGCTGGGCGTCGCCCAGGCAAACCTCGGGCGCGTGCAGCTGCCGCCCAGCGGCGCCGCCGTCGACGGCGGCGCCGCTTCGCTTTCGGTCGGTCCCAGCGCCGGCGTCGGCGTCCTCGCCACGCTCGCGGCGGGCCTGACCTCCGGCACCGGCGTGACCCACTGCGAGGGCGATCCGGGTGGTCCCGGCGAGAACGTCTACGCCGAGTGTCGCGCCCAGCTCGAGGATCTCGACTTCGCCCTCTCCCTCAGCGCGCTCGGGCAGTCCACCTCCACCACGATCCTGTCCGCCGATCTGCTCCGCGCCGTCTCTCGCAGCGACGGACTCGATGGCGGCGGACTCTCCAGCACGAGTGCTGGCTCCATCTTCACCGGCCTCTGCGTCCTCCAGTCGAACACCTGCGCCACCGTCACCGCTGCCGGAGTCGTGACGGTCGGCGGCTCGCTCACCATCCCGGTCACGGGCGGCACCCTCCTCGTCAACGTCGGAGGCACCGTCAACGTGTTCCAGGACGTGCAGTCCGGCCCCACCGCGACCTCGGTTTCGAGGAGCGTCGTCATGCTCCAGGTGAACCTCACCTTCACCGGCACCTTCACGCCGGTGGGCGGCGTCGGTGTCGCCGTCGCCATCGACGCCCCCACCTCGTTCCAGCTCGTGCGAGCGGACTCCGCCATCACCGCCTTCGCGCAGGACGGCAGCGTCACGCCGACGGAGACGGCCACGGCGACCTCGACGGCCACCACGACCGCGACGTCGACGGCAACCGCCACGCAGACCGCCACCGCGACCATGACGGCGACGGCAACCCAGACCCCGGTCCCGACGTCGACGGTCACTCCAACGTCGACCGTGACCTCGACCACCACGCCGGTCGCCACCGGCACTCCGTCCCGCACCTCGACTGCTACCGCTGGCGGCCCCGGGGTCGGAGGTGGTCCGGGAAGCGGCGGCGGCCCCGTCACTGGCGGCGGTCTCCAGGGCCCCTCGCAGCAGGTGCCGCGTCCGCCGGCCACCGGTAACCGCGGCCCCGAGGACGCCGCGTTCGGCTACCCCGCCACGATGTTCGGAGTCGTCCTCATCGCGCTCTCCGCGGCAGCCGTCTACACGCGGCGTCGCGCGCGCTAGCCCGCACTACCGCGACGCCGTCAGAGGGGACTCCGCACGGAGTCCCCTCTGCGCACCTGCGACGGCGCACACGCCGTGATCGACCCTTCGAGGTCATCGCGCGCGTCGAGCGGCCGCGGACGCTATCCTCATCCCTCCATGACCAAGAATCGCCTCGAGGCCTTCTCCGACGGCGTCATCGCCATCCTCATCACCATCATGGTCCTCGAGCTCCACGTCCCCGAGGACGATTCCCTCGAGGCACTTCGCCCCCTGCTCCCCGTGCTCGCCAGCTACGCGATGAGCTTCGTCTTCGTGGGTGTCTACTGGAACAACCACCACCATCTCCTGCAGGCCGTCGACCGCGTGAACGGACGCGTCCTCTGGGCCAACCTCCACCTCCTCTTCTGGCTCTCCCTCGTCCCCTTCACCACCGCATGGATGGGCGAGAACGAATTCACGAGGTGGCCCGTTGCCGCCTACGGCCTCGACCTCTGGATGTGTGCCGTCGCCTTCACCATCCTGGTCGTCCACCTGCGCCACCTGCACGGCCCCGAGTCCGTCCTCGATGCCGCTATCGGCAACGACATCAAAGGCAAGATCTCCCTCGCCCTCTACACAGCCGCCATCCCCACGGCCCTCGTCTTCCCCTGGGTCTCCGTCGCCGTCTATGTCCTCGTCACCGTCATCTGGTGGGTTCCGGACCGCCGCATCGAGCGTGCCCTCGCTCCCCTCGCCCCGGGCGACGCCTGACCTCCACCCGCATGCCACAAGAAAAAGGGGAGGGGCCGCACACGGCCCCTCCCCTGCTCCAACAACCCTCCGAGCCGGCTCAGCGCGCCGGTCGCGCCTCCCCAAACCGCCCTCGCGGGCTCACATTCCCGCACTCACGGATCACCACCCGCGTCCCAACCGTCCCCGGAGCGCCCGCGCGCAACGACTCCTGCCGCGCCGACTCCTCCAGTGCCCCCTCATCGAGGCCACCGGACCGCGAGGACACATTCGCCTCGACGCTCCGCCGCATCTTCGACACCGCCACGCGTCCGCTCCTTCCACTGCCTGCCGCCTGCCGTCCAGACGGCAGACGACGGCACACCGGCGCGCCCACAATGCGCGCGCCGCCGCGTCACCGACAGGGAGGCTGTCTGGCATGACCCGCCTCCGAACGCTTACGAGGTGAGCTGTCGGGTTCGGCGTCGGAAGTCGCCGTCCCGCGCTGTCGCGCGAGATACACCCCAGAAGTGGTTCCCCCGTTCCCGGCCGGGCGGCCGAGATTCAGCACTTACGAGGCTAGCGAAGCCGCTCATCACGAGTCAACGCCCAGCCTGTTACGACTTCGTAAAACCCGCGTCGCCCCCGCCTGCGGTATCGTCCCCTGCACACCACGCACGGAATCGAGGCAACCCGTGAAGATCAGCGACTCCGTCCGCGCCGCAATGGTCCCGGACGACAAGCCCATGCACCCCGACTTCACCTCCATCTACCTCGTCGGTCCCGAGAAGGGACAGTCCCTCACCATCGACTCCGGCGAGGCCCTCGACCACTACCGCTGGTTCCTCCGCGGCTACCTCGCCGCCAGCGAGCGTGCCGAGATCGGCATCGCCGCGATCACCCACCACCACTCCGACCACTCCGGCAACCTCAAATGGGTCAAAGAGCACCTCAAGGCCGACGTCGCCATCCCCGCCGGCGGCCGCCCGCTCCTCAAGGGCCTCATCCCTCCGCAGGTCGACACCCTCGAGGACGGCGACACCATTGAGCTCGGCAAGGGCGTCCGCGTGCAGGTGCTCCACACCCCCGGACACAGCATCGACTCCCTCTGCTACTACCTCGAGGACGAAGGCGTCCTCTTCACCGGCGACACCCTCCTCGGCTCCTCCACCACCACCGTCTGGAATCTCGCCGCCTACCGGAAGAGCCTCCAGCGCCTCGTCGACCTCCCCAACCTCAACGTCATCTGCCCGGGCCACGGCAAGATCGTCAACGACCCTCGCGAGCGCCTCCAGATGTACATCGACCACCGCGACCTGAGGGAGCGCCAGATCCTCTCCACCCTGAAGGACAGCGGCCCCATCACCAGCTGGGACATCATGCTTAGGCTCTACCCGGACATCGCCCCCGGCCTCCGCCGGGGCGCCGACAACAACGTCCGGCGCCACCTCGAACAGCTCGAGGCCGAAGGCGCCCTCACCGTCCACCCCGGCAAACCCCGCCGAGGCAAGACCGCCGCCCAGCAGGCCCGCGACGTCGAACACGCCCACGAACACGACCGCATCCTCAAACAGGCCAGACGCATCGAAGACCAGCGCCGCCGCGCCGAGCGCCGCGCCCAGGAAAACCCCCCGGACGAAAACTGGGCCACGCCGCCCCGCTACGAACTCCGCTGACCCGTCCGAAATCCCCTCCCCCGGCCACGGGGGAGGGCGAGGGAGGGCGTGCTCCCCCTGCGAACGACCTCTCGACGCAAGCCGCCCGATCTGCCACCACGACCGTTGCCGCACGAGGGGATCGAAGGGGCGAAGCCCCTTCCCAGGGCGGGAGGGTGGGCTCCCTCCGAAAAACACAGCCGGGCCGCAAAGCGGCCCGCCCACCACGGCGGGCGCAGCCAGCCGCTCCCGTGCCCCGCACCCTTCGAGGTGCAACCCCGCCCCCGACGAGGCATCATCACCGCCATGGACCTCAACGACCTCAACCGCCGAGGCGACGGCTACCTCCCCGGCCTCCTCGGCATCGAGTTCACCGCCTCAGAACCCGGCCTCCTCCGCGCCCGCCTCGAAGTACACCCCGAACACCTCGCCCCCAACGGCTACCTCCACGCCGCCACCGTCATCGCCCTCGCCGACACCACCTGCGGCTACGGCACCTACCTCCACCGCCCTGAAGGCATCGACAACTTCACCACCATCGAACTCAAAGCCAACTTCCTCGGCACCGCCCGCAGCGGCGTCATCGCCTGCGAAGCCCGCCTCCTCCACGGCGGCCGCACCACCCAGGTCTGGGACGCCACCGTCACCAACGCAGCCACCGAGGCCCCCATCGCCCTCTTCCGCTGCACCCAGCTCCTCCTCGCCCCCCGCCCAGAGGCATGAAGCCACCATTGGGCACCAGCTCCAGTCGGGCGGGCAGCCGCGTCAGCGGTGCGGAGTGATCGTGTCTGCGGGATCCGCCCTCCTCGACCTTGCCGTCGTCGTCATCGCCGGGTATGCACTCATCCGCATCATTCCGTACGTGCGCCGGGCTCCGAGTGCGCCCTCCGAACGTGCGGAGATCGCCGACTACTACGAACTGCTCCGCAGCAGCTTCCCGCTAGACATCTTCCGCGAACTCGAGATCATCGTCGGTCCCGATGCGCTCGAATTTGGCTGGCGCTCCCCCGACCTGGACAGGGCCCGGGCAGAGCGCGCGATCGGCCGTCAGGGGCTTTGGGAGAGGCTACGTTCCGGCTTGTGGCAGACCATCTCTCCGGATCGCATCTCCGAACTCCGGCCTCGTCGCATACCGTCCCCTCACCTGCTCACCGAACGTCTACGCCCCCTCCACGGTCGAGGGCTATTCACCGGCGAACGGAACTTCCGCATCCGAGGCGTTCGCACCGGCATCTTCATCCGCACCACTGAGGGCAAACGCTACTGGCTCGCCACCCGCCACCCCGATCAGCTCATCGCTGCCATCGAGGCCATCCGCGATACGAATGATTCACCGTCCGAACGCTGACGCGCCGATGGCACGCCGGCACGACCTATCCGCCGCTTCCATGCCCACCCGGACTCCAGCGCCGGCGTCCGAGTTCATCAAGGCTTGGGCCTTACCTGTCGGGGACGCCATTCACCTCGATCCTGAGTCGGTGAATGCTGCGGTCGCGATACAGCGGCAGCTGACCGCGTTGGCTCCACATGCGCTCGGTGAGATCGCGGCCGACGCGCAGAACCCGATCTCCCGCCATGCACAAGGTGAGCTCTCGCGCGACGTGGTTCGGCAAATCCTTGATCAGCAACGGGCGCCGAACTCGAGTGAAGGGATCGGTTCTCCTCCTACACCACCCCGTCACCCTTGAGCCGGTTACAGTCCCCGCACAGCACCTGCACGTTCTCCACCGAGTTCCCCCCGCCCCGCGACACCGGGATCACATGGTCGAACTGCAGGTCATCCTCCGACCCGCAGCGCACGCACCGCCCCTCGTCGCGCACCCAGACCGCCACCCGTACCTCCTCCGGGATGCGAGCCCGCTGCGACAGGGCCACCTGTGCCTCCCGCGCCCGCAGCTTCCGCAGCCGCTCCAGCCGCGCCTCCTGCCGCCGGGCCCGGTCCCATAGCACCAGCGCCACCTCTTCCGAGGTCATCTCGGGCGCCGACCAGTAGAACCCGTCCGAGGCCCACCACAGCACCCGCTCCGGCTCGCGGGCCACTTCCGCCACGCCGCCGGCCTCCACCAGCGCGCGCGCCCGCCGGTGCTCACCCGCGTCCAGCCGGCCCAGCACCCCGCGCGACGTCACCACGCGGTGCTCCGCCAGGAAGCCCACGCCCCGCTTCACCAGCTCCACCCCGGACGCCTTACGCAGCTGCACCTCGACGCCCTCACCCGCCCCGGGTGATGAGTGACTTCGTGACGACCTCCACGAGGTGACCCCTTGGCCGGCGTCGGTACGCTATGGGCCGAAGCCCGAGCCCGCCGGCGCCGCCCTCGAGGTCACCTCGCTTCCGTCGGATCACGGCCAATCCTCAGAACGACACCAGCGCCGCCACCGGACGCCGCCCCAGGCGCACCCGCCCGCCCAGCTCGGTCAGCTCAATGAAGAACGCGAACCCCGCCACCTCGCCGCCGAGTTCCGCGACCAGCCGCGCCGCCGCCTCCGCCGTCCCGCCGGTCGCCAGCAGGTCGTCCACCACCAGCACCCGGTGCCCCGCGATCGACGGGTCGCGATGCAACTCCAGCGACGTCTGCCCGTACTCCAGCTCGTACGCCACTGAGGCGTACGCCGTCGGCAGCCGCCCCGGCTTCCGCATCGGCACGAACGGCAGCCCCAGCCGTTCCGCCACCGGCACCCCGAAGATGAACCCGCGCGCCTCCACCCCGGCGACCAGTGTCGGCTCGAACCCCCTCGAGGCCGCTGCCAGCGCGTCGTTCGCCGACCGCAGGCCGTCCGGGTCGTGCAGCAACGGCGTGATGTCCCGGAACAACACCCCCGGCTGAGGGAAGTCCGGCACCTCCCGGATCAACTCGCGCCAGCGCGCCTGCTGTGCCTCCTCTGTCGTCGTCATCTACGGCAGCACCAGCCGCTGCCCGACGAGGAGCACGCTCGCGTCCGACAGGCCGTTCGCCTGCATCAGCGCCTCCACGCTCGTCCCGAACCGCTGGGCGATGCTCCACAGCGTGTCCCCACTCTCCACGATGTATGCCTCCTCACTGCTCCTCGTTGCGTCCACATGCGGGGCCGCGCCATACGGCATCCGCAGCCGCGTCCCCGCCACGATCACGTTGGGATTGGTCAGCTCGTTCGCCGCCACGATCGCGTCCACCGAGGTGTCCCATTTCTCGGCGATCGCCGCGAGCGTGTCCCCCGGCTGCACGACGTATGACAGCACTCGAGGCGCCAGCTCGCGCAGCAGCGGCCAGATCGCTGGGTCCGCTACCCCGAACCGCCACACCGAGATCGACTCCGCCGCCGCCCCGTACGAGGCGTCCACGAACTCGCGCCACCCGTTCGAGGCGGTCGCCGTGCCGTCGCCGATCGGGTGCACCGGCAGCCCGTACGACGCCAGCCGTCGCACCGCCGCCGCGATCACGAACGCCGGCGTGATCCCCGCCGGCCCCACCACCTCACCGCTCGCGAGGTAGCGCACCATGTTGTCCGGGCTGGCAAACGTGCTCCAGTACGCCTGCGGCGCAATCGCGTCGCTGAACGCCGCGAACTCGCTCATCGGAATGCGGTCGATCGTCCACGGCCGCGCGTCCACCGAGGTCACCACCCGCGCCGAGGGCTGCAGCCGGCGCAGTGCCTCCCCGAACCGCTGGGCCGCCTCCGGCGACCCCGCCCAGAAGCCCTTGTGCGGCTCCAGGTCCAGGAACAGGCTCCGCGCTCCGGCGTCCAGCACGTCCGAGGCCATGCGAGCCTCGCGCTCCGGGTCGCTCCCCGTCACCACCGCCCAGGCGTGAAACGGCACGCCGCCGTTCTCGAAGAAATGCGCAAACGCCTCGACCCGCGCGGCGCTCGCCACCGCATTCGAGGTCGGGTCGTACCGCGACATCCAGTCGGTGCCGTCGTGCGTCTTGAGGGCGACTCCCAGCCCGTACGACGCGAGCGTGTCCCGCACGAAGGCCGGCTCGCCGTCGTGCCGAAACTGCCAGACCCACCCCAGGTGGTGTGGGTCGCTCCCCACCGAGGAGGCCGTCCGCCCCCCTCCCCCTGGCCGGAGGGCCCCGGCGACGGCCCGCACGGCCCCTGGCCCGATCAGCGCTGCCGCCGCCCCCGCCCCGCCCAGGCCGGCCAGCACCTCCCGACGCGTGAGCCGTCGCTCGCGCAGGGTCGGTCCACCGAGCAGGGGAAGGTGTTCCGCGAGTGCCACGAGGTACCTCCGAGCCGCGCCGTATGCGCGTCCGCCCGTAAGGGGCCCAGTACCCCGCCGCGGCCCATGGTACCCGCACACGAGGCGCAGTTGCGCGCCAAGAACAGATGTTTCACGTGAAACATCTCGGGACTGATTTCACAATCGTGGTCACCAGCCGAACTTCGAGGTGCGCCCTATCGTGAGGACACGTTACTATTTCCGGCGGCGGGGTCTGGTTGGGGGCAACCTATTCCTGGACCCGATCGCGGCGACCGCGTCCCGAGGCCCCTCCCCGCGCCTCGAGGACGGGAATACCGCAGTCTCCTGCGCGCGAGGAAGTTCGCCGCCGACCCTGAGCGGCAAGGGCCGCGCGTCCACACGCATGCGTTCCTCGCCATCCTTCTGCTTGGAGTGAGCGCCGTCGTCGGCGCGGCCTGGTTCGCCGGGCTCACCTCCGCTGACGCCCACGATGGCACGCTGGCCGCCGCTGCCACGTTGCCCGGCCTGCCCACCGTCTCCAATACGACCTTGGCCGATGTAACTCCCGCCGCCGAGCTCGCCTCGAACCCGCCGAGCCGTCCGGCCGCGACCGTCCCGAGCGCCACCCCGCCTCCCGCCGCGGCCGAGCTCCCCTCCTGGGTCACCGCGGCCCTCGCCGCCACGCAACCCGCGCCGAGTCAGTCCGCGGCGACTCCCGGTGCGCCCACCGCCACCCCCGCCCCCGAGGGCTCCGCCTCCGATCAGCGCCAGACCGCGCTTCAGAACCAGGCCACCCCTACCCCGACTGCGAGTCCCACTCCGGCCGCCCCGCCCCCGCTCTACCAGACCTACACCGTGCGAGCCGGTGACACGGTCAGTGGCATCGCCGCCCGCTCCGGGGTGCGTACGCAGGACATCATCAATAACAACGTCGGCGTCATCTCGGCGGGTTCGCTCTTGCTCGTGGGCGCACGGCTGCAGATTCCCACCGTCCCCGGCGTGCTCCACAACATCAGCGTGGGCGAGACGCTCGCGGACATCGCTGAGCACTATGGCGTCACCGTCGACGATATCGTCGGCTTCCCCGGCAACCGCATCGACGACCCGAGCAACGTCCTCGAGGGCACCCAGATCCTCGTCGTGAACGGCACCCCCCCGGTCGTCCAGGCCGCCCCCGCCGCCGCCACCCCCGAGGCCACGCCGAGCGCGGAGGCTGCCCCCACGCCCGAACCCACGCCGGTTGCGCCGAAGCCGGTCTATCAGTTCATCTGGCCGCTCGTTGGCAACATCACGTCCTACTTCGGTCCCGCTCATCCGCTGGGCATCGATATCTCCGCTGCCTTCCAGCCGGTTGCCGCCAGCGCCTCCGGTAAGGTCGTCTTTGTCGG